>CBJNAS010000138.1:0-7832 GCA_966434565.1 uncultured Phenylobacterium sp. | reverse complement strand
GCGCCGTAGCGCGCCTGCGCCGCCTCGTAGAGCGCCTCGCCCATGCCGTGCAGGCGCTGGAACTCGACCGGCAGCCCCGCCTGGCCGGCCTGGGTCCGCACGGCGGCCAGGGTGTGGGCGTTGTGGGTGGCGAACTGCGGATAGAGCGCAGGCGCCGCGCGGATCAGCGCCTGGGCGCAGGCCAGATAGGAGAGGTCCGTCGCCGCCTTGGTGGTGTAGACCGGATAGCCGGGCAGGCCGGCCACCTGGGCGCGCTTGATCTCGGTGTCCCAGTAGGCGCCCTTGACGAGGCGCACCATCAGCCGGCGACCGCTGCCCTGGGCGATGCCGGCGACCGCCTCGATCACCTTCGGCGCGCGCTTCTGATAGGCCTGCACCGCGAGGCCGAGACCGCGCCAGGCCCCGAGCTCCGGCTCGCGCGCCAGCCGGTCGAGCAGCTCGAGCGACAGCGCCAGCCGGTCGGCCTCCTCCGCATCGAGGGTGAAGTTGAGATCGGCCGCGGCGGCCTGGGTCGCCAGCCGCTTCAGGCGCGGATAGAGCTCGGCCAAGACGCGCTCGGCCTGGCGCGCCTCGTAGCGCGGCGAGAGCGCCGAGAGCTTGACCGAGACGCCGTGGCCGGTCTCGGGCCCACGCCGCTCGGACCCACGGCCGACCGCGGCGATCGCCTGGGCGTAGGCGGCCTCGTAGCGCTCGGCGTCGAAGGCGGTACGCGCGCCCTCGCCCAGCATGTCGAAGGAACAGGTGAAACCCTCGGCCGCGGCGCGCTTCAGCGCCCGCTCGATGGTGGCGCCGAGCACGAACTGCTCGCCCATGATCCGCACCGCCGCGCCCACCGCCCGGCGGATCACCGGCTCGCCGAGCCGGCCGGCCAGCCGGCGGATGAAGCCGGGCAGGTCCTGGGCCGCCTGGGCGTCGACGTCGATCAGCCGGCCGGTGAGCATCAGGCTCCAGGTCGAGGCGTTGACCAGCAGCGACTCGGAGTGGCCGGCGTGGCGGGCCCAATCGGCGGAGGCGATCTTCTCGGCGATCAGCCGGTCGCGGGTCTCCTCGTCGGGAGTCCTGAGCAGGGCTTCGGCCAAGCACATCAGCGCCAGGCCCTCTGGCGTGGAGAGGCTGAACTCCTGCGGGAAGCTCTCCACGACGCCCTGCCGGCGCGCGCGTCGCCGCGCGCCGCGCACCAGGGCCTGGGCCTCCTCGCGCACGGCCACACGCGCCTCCGCGCCGAGGGGTTGACCGGCGAGCGCGGCCGCGACGGCCGCCCGCTCGTCCGAAATTTTTTCGTCATCGAGCGTGTCGAAGGACATGTTCGTTCCACCCTTCGCGAGAAGGATGGGATGAGCTGCCGAGCGGGACAAGGGCGGGCGTGAGTTTGTCCCGGCGGCGCGACTCCGCAACGCCGCACACACGCAAGAAGCCCGGCCTTTCGGCCGGGCTTCCGCAGTCACGTCCGACGAACCGTCGGCGATCGGATCAGAAGTTGATGTCGATCGTCGAGCGACGGTTCAGCGGTTCCTTCACGCCATCGCCGGTCTGGACGGCGAGGTCCTTCTCGCCCTTCCAGTCGACCGCCAGGGCGGTCTGAGCGACGCCGGCCCCGACCAGGGCGTCGGCGACCGCCTTGGCCCGACGCTCGGATAGACGCAGGTTGTAGGCGTCCGAGCCCGAGGTGTCGGTGTGGCCGACCACGACGATGCGGGTGGCATGCCCGCCGTTGGCGTAGTTGGCGGCCTCGGTGACTACCTGCTGCGCTTCCGGCGTCAGGATGTACTGGTCGAAGGGGAAGTAGACGATGAACTGCTTCGCCTCATAGGCCGGCGGAGGCGGCGGAGGCGGAGGCGGCGGAGGCGGCGGAGGCGGCGGGGGAGGCGGCGGAGGCGGCGGCGGGGGGGGCGGCGGCGCGAAGGAGTAGCGCAGGCCGATCGCCACCGACGAGTCGCGCAGCTTGCCCTGGATGGCGCCGGGCTGGACGCCGCCCGTCGCCACGTTGCTCGCCGCGATGTTGACGTCCGAGGTGCCGAAGTAGCGATAGGTCAGGTCGACGTTCAGCCGGTCGGTGGCCCGCCAGGCGACGCCGGCGATGGCCTGCCAGGCGAAAGCGGTGTCGTCGCCGTCGATCACGACGTTCTGGATCGCGGGGTTGGTCGCGCTGATCACGCCCGGGACGTTGGAGACCTGGCCCCGGATGTGCTGGTTCACCCGCGCGGCGCCGACGCCGCCGCCAATGAACGGATTGACCGCCCGGCCCGGCATCACGTCATAGATGACGTTGGCCATGAAGCTCCAGGTCTTCTGATCGCCGGACGGCTCGCCGCAGGTGGGGGCAACGGCGGAGCGGATCACGTCCGGCGTGCAGAGGCCGATGACGCTTGTCCCGCCGCCGACGCTCTTGATGTCGCCGCGGCGGTAGCCGAGTTCGCCTTCGACGCGCCAGTGGTCGTCCACCTGGTAGCCCAGGCGGGCGAAGCCGGCCCAGTCGTCCTTTTGACGGATGCTCCAGTTGTAGGGGGCGCCTGCCGGGTTGTTCCCCGACGACACGGTCTTTTCCGTCTCAGGCCAATGGTAGCCGATGTCGACGGCCCCGTACCAACCAACTTGCGCCGCCGCGCCGCTCGCGGCGAACACCGCGGCCAGGGCTGCGCCCGCCAGGAGTTTGAACTTCATTCTTCGAGCCCTCTCGTTGCCCTCAAGTGCTGCGGCCAATTGACCCAGCACGCTTATATCAAGGCCGACTGCACTCGTAAGTGTCGCCAGAGCCACACTCCGAACGCAAAGTTCGCCGGCCAGACGAACCTTCGCCAGGACACCATATGAAGATCCCCTCGGCGTTCAACTGGGGAGCGAGGAACAGAACCTCGCCAGACCTCGCACTCGCGGGCCCGGCTTGCGTCACCTCGCCCACAGGACTCCTCTCGCCTTTTGTGAATAACTTGGTTCATCCGCCACGCAAGTCGCTTGGCTGCAGACGGACCTGTTATCTTTTCTTGTAAAGCAGCTGAGGCGCCGCAGCGCCCAAATTGGCCGATTCGACCGTTCTCGCACCGCCGATCGGCGATTCCACCTGCCCATCCAGCCTCTTTTTTGATGCTTTCGTCGCCGGCTGACAACGCGCACGGCTCCGCTTGGTTCCAGCATTCACGTCGGCGCGATCCATTCCCGCCGCAATTCCGCCGCCGAAGCGGACAGCCTGGCCGTAGCGTCGGATCATGGCCAAGCCGTGGCCCTTGCGTGTCTGCCGCGAAGGGTTAGAGAACCGCCTCGCAACCCACCTTCTCTGGGAGCCACGATGATGAAGGCCGCCCTCGCCGCCGTCCTGGCGCTTTCGGTCGCTGCGCTGTGGGGGGCCCTCCCCGCCGCCGCACGCGAGGGCGGGATCGTGGCGCTGCAGGCCTGGAGCCGGCCGGCCGCCGCCGGGAGCAACGGCGCGGGCTACCTGACGCTGGTCAACCACGGCAAGGCCGACGCCCTGGTGGGCGTGGACAGCTCCGTCGCCCGGAAGGTCGAGCTGCACGCGTCCAGCATGGCGGGCGGCGTGATGAGCATGACGACCGAGACCCGCGCGCCGCTCCCCGCCGGGGGCCAGCTCAGCTTCGCGCCGGGCGGCCGCCACCTGATGCTGGTGGGCCTCAAGCGCGCCCTGCATCCGGGCGACCGGTTCGCGGCCACCCTGCGCTTCGCCAGCGGCCGGGCTCTGCGGGTCGAGTTCGCCGTCGGGACCGGCGCGGGTGCGCCGATGGACCACATGAGCGGCCACCATCCGGAAGCGCACGCCATGCACGACATGCCGGGGATGCGTTAGGCCGCAGGGCCGCGCCCCATTGCTGACGAAAAAGTAACGTGTGAGGCCGCGGCGAGGCGCCAAGGTGCGCCCGACACGAGCTGCTGGAGCCCAGAGATTTACATGAAGAGCTTCTGGCTCGCCGCCGCGGCGGCGACCACACTTGCCGCCGCCCTCCCCGCGGCGGAGCTTTCCGCCGATGCGCCCGCCACAGCGCCCGCCGCAGCCGCGGCGCCCGCGACGCTCACCGACGCGCCGCGGATGGGGCCTTGGGGCTTCGACCTCGCCGGCCGCGACACTTCCGTCGCGCCCGGCCAGGACTTCTTCCGCTACGCCAACGGGAGCTACCTGGACCAGCTGGTGATCCCCCCGGACCGCTCGCGCTACGGCGCCTTCGACAAGCTCAGCGAGCTCTCGCAGAGCCGCATGCGCGCGGTGCTGGAAGCGGCGGCCGCCGATTCCGGCGCGACCGGCGAGCGCGCCCAGGTGGGCGCCCTCTACCGCGGCTTCCTGGACGAGGCGAAGCTGGAGGCGCTCGGCGCGCAGCCGCTGCAGCCGGAGCTGGAGGCGGTGCGCCGGGCGGCGGACAAGCGCGAGCTCGCCCGGCTGATGGGCAAGGCCCAGCTCGGGTTCGGCGGCGCCGTGTTCGGCCTGGCGATCGGCGACGACCAGAAGGACCCCACCCACTACGCCGTCTATCTCGGCCAGGCCGGCCTTGGCCTGCCCAACCGGGACTATTACCTGAAGCCCGAGTTCGCGGCGAAGAAGGCGGCCTACGAGGCCTATGTCGCCCGGCTGCTCACGCTCGCCGGCTGGCCCGACCCACAGGGCTCCGCCATCGCCGTGGTGGCGATGGAGACCGAGATCGCCCAGGTCTCCTGGCCGCTGGAGGATCGGCGCGACGAAGACAAGACCTACAATCCCCTGCCCGTCGCCCAGCTGGCGAGCTTCGCGCCGGCGTTCGACTGGGCGGCCTTCCTTGACGGCGCCCGCCTGGCCAACCTCGACCGCATCATCCTGCAGGAGAACACCGCGATCCCCCAGATCGCCGCCATCTACGCGAAGACGCCGATCGACACCCTGAAAGCCTGGCAGGCCTTCAACATCACCGACCAGGCCGCGCCCTACCTCTCGAGCCCCTTCGTCCAGGCGCACTTCGAGTTCCGCGAGAAGACGCTGCAGGGCCAGCCGGAGCAGCGGCCGCGCTGGAAGCGCGGGGTGGCGCTGGTCGACGCGCAGCTGGGCCAGCCGCTCGGCAAGCTCTACGTGGCGGCCTATTTCCCCGCGCAGAGCAAGGCCAAGATGCTGGCGCTGGTGTCCGACATCCAGGGCGCGATGAAGGCGCGCATCGGCAAGCTCGACTGGATGAGCCCGCAGACCAAGGCCAAGGCGCTGGAAAAGCTCGCCAAGTTCACGGTGAAGATCGGCTATCCCGACAAGTGGCGGGACTATTCCGCGCTCCAGATCAAGCCGGGCGACCTCTATGGCGACATCGAGCGCGCCACCGCCTTCGAGTGGAGCTACGAGGTCGCGCGGCTGCGCAAGCCCGTGGACCGCAGCGAGTGGGGCATGACCCCACCCACGGTCAACGCCTACTATGCCTCGACCCGCAACGAGATCGTCTTTCCCGCCGCGATCCTGCAGCCGCCGTTCTTCGACCCGGATGGCGATCCGGCCGTCAACTACGGCGGCATCGGCGGGGTGATCGGCCACGAGCTGACCCACGGCTTCGACGACCAGGGCCGCAAATCCGATGGCGACGGGCGGCTCGCCGAGTGGTGGACGCCGCAGGACGCCGCCCGCTTCCAGGCCGAGGCCGAGAAGCTCGGCAAGCAGTACTCCGCCTTCCAGGTGCTGCCCGGCGCCTATGTGAATGGCAAGCAGACCATGGGCGAGAACATCGCCGACCTCGGCGGCCTGCTCTTGGCGCTCGACGCCTATCACGCCTCGCTGCACGGCCAGGCGGCCCCGGTGATCGACGGGCTGACCGGAGACCAGCGGGTGTTCCTGGGCTGGGCCCAGGTCTGGCGCGGCAAGCTGCGCGAAGACCGGCTGCGCCAGCAGCTGGTCGCCGACGTGCACTCGCCCAACCAGGCGCGCGTCGACATTCCGCTGCGCAACATCGACACCTTCTATACGGCCTTCGGCGTGAAGCCCGGCGATGCGATGTACGTGCCGCCCACGGATCGCGTGCGGATCTGGTGAGAGATGCTCCCCCGCAGGGCGAACTATCAGCGAAGCTGACTGAGGGTGTTGAAGGCCGCGGGAGCGCAATGGGCTTCAACCCGCTCCGGCCCTCCGGACCACCTCCGGGGGGAGGACCTGTGTTTTGCCTTTAGAGTCAAAAACGTCGTTTGAGCAAAAAAATTTGGCCCGCCGTGGTAGTCCACGGCGGGCCATTTTTGAGCTAGCGCTCGAATGAAAGGGCGTTTCCTCCCCGAAACGCCGGAGACTTCCGGTTTGTGTGCGCCGTTTGTCTCTCGCAATGAAATGAAATGCCAAATTCAGACCCAAGTCAACGCCCGCCGACCGTTTCCTGCAGAGCCGCGTTCAGAAAGTCGCGATTTTCAGGCTCGATCCGCGCCATCTTTTGACTTAATCGTCAAAATACGCTCGTACAGCGAGCAATATGCAGGTGACACAACCTCGAATACGAATTCTGGCCGGGAGGCGGTCACCGGGCCCAGCCCGGCAGCGGCCAGCGCCGCAGCCGCCCCCGCGGCATTCTTCGCCTCGAGCAACAGCCCATGCGAACGTCGCGACGCCCCTTGCGCCACCAGCGCCGCCACGACCTCCGCCTCGCGCGCCTCGCCGGTGACGGGCCAGGCCAGGGCGGCGCTGCGCAGAGCGTTGGCCCGCGCCTCGATCACCCGCAGCAGCCGCTCGGCGTCAGCCAGGCGCGCCGCATCCCAGTCGGCGGCAAGGCTGGCGGTCAGCTGCGCCTGGCTTTTCAGGATCACCCCGTCGGCGAGCACCTTCAGCCCATTGGCCGCCAGCGTGGCGCCCGTGGTGGTGATGTCGACGACGAGCTCCGCAGCCCCGGTCGCCGGCGCGCCTTCGGTGGCCCCGCCGGATTCGGTGATCCGGTAGTCGGCCACCCCGTGGCGCGCGAAGAAGCTCCGCGTCTGCACTAGGTACTTGGTGGCCACGCGCATGCGCCGACCGGTGCGCGCCAGGTGCTCGTGCGCCACCTCGTCGAGGTCGGCCATGGTGTCCACGTCGAGCCAGCTCTTCGGGGCGGCGACCACCAGGTCCGCCCGGCCGAACCCGAGGGGCCTGAGCAGCAGCACCCGCTCGTCGACGCCGGCCCCGCGCTCGCGCAGCAGGTCTTCGCCGGTGACGCCGAGGTGGACCTCGCCACAATCCAGGGCCTCGGCGATGTCGCCGGCGGAGAGCAGCCGCACCTGGGCGCCGGGCAGGCCCTCGAGGCTCGCCACATAGCCGCGCGACCCGCCGCTCACCCGCAGCGGAACCCCGCAGTCGGCCAGCCAGGCCTCGACCTGCTCCTTCAGCCGCCCCTTGGAGGGCACGGCGATGACAAGGGGGCCGTTCATGCCTCGCCTCCCGCAAAGGCCCGCGCCGGGCGCACCATGCAGCCCACGGCCCGCGCGCCGGCGGCCGCCCCGAGCCGGGCGAGCAGGCCGTCATAGCGGCCCCCGACCGCCACCGGCCGCGCCGCGCCCAGCGCCTGGCTGCGCACCTCGAAGGTGAGGCCATCGTAATAGTCGAAGGCGTGCCCGAGCGCCGGCGCAAAGCCCAGCGCCGCACCGGGCGCGAGTGCGCGCAGCCGGTCCAGCCGCCGCGCCCAGTCGGAGAGCGCCGCCTCCAGCGCCGCGCCCTTGCGGCCGGCGAGCGCGCGGACCCGCGCGAGCCCCGGCTCCGGCGCATCGGCGATGGCCATGAACTCGCCGATCGCGCTAGCCTGGGCCGCGGTGAGCGCCGGCGCCTCGGCCGCCTCGGCGCGGCGCACCAGGCGCGCGGCGATCTCCGCGGGCCCACGGCCCCCGCCCAGCTCCACGCCGACGAGCGACCAGACCTCCTCAAGCAGGGCGGCGGC
>CBJNAS010000137.1:0-7838 GCA_966434565.1 uncultured Phenylobacterium sp. | reverse complement strand
GGAGCCGGACGCGAGCTTGGTGAAAGAGGCCATTTTCGTGTGCGCTCAGTGTGCAGCGCGGCGTCGTAGATGTGAGTAAAACAGCGCGCTGTGGCGTAAAATCGCGTAGTCCCGTCCCGCATCAACTCATTGAAGTTAGTAGAAAGTGCCGGAATTTCAAGATCATAGATTTTCTATAGCGCCCATGATGGACTGGACCGACCGGCATTGCCGGGTGCTGCACCGGCAGCTGTCGGGGCGGGCGTTGCTCTATACGGAGATGCTGACCAGCGGGGCGGTGCTGCATGGCGACCGGGCGCGGCTGATGGGGTTCGATCCGGCGGAGCATCCGGTGGCGCTGCAGCTGGGCGGATCGGAGCCGCGGGAGCTGGCGGCGGCGGCGCGGATCGGCGAGGCGGAGGGCTACGACGAGATCAACCTCAACGTCGGCTGCCCGTCGGACCGGGTGCAGTCCGGCCGCTTCGGCGCCTGCCTGATGCGCGAGCCGGAGCTGGTGGCCGAGTGCATGGCCGCGATCGCCGCCGCGGTGAAGGTCGAGGCCACCGTCAAGTGTCGGCTCGGCGTCGACGACCAGGATCCCGAGGAGAGCCTGTTCCGCCTGGTGGACCTCTGCGCGGCCGCGGGCGTGCGGCGCTTCGTGGTGCATGCGCGCAAGGCCTGGCTGAAGGGGCTCTCGCCGAAGGAGAACCGCGACGTACCGCCGCTCGACTATCCGCTGGTCTGGCGGCTGAAGCGCGAACGGCCCGGGCTCACCATCGTCATCAACGGCGGGATCGCCGATCTCGACGAGGCCGAGCGGCACCTGGCCCATGTCGACGGGGTGATGCTGGGCCGCGCCGCCTACCATACGCCGGCCCTGCTGGGGGAGGCCGACGCGCGCCTGTTCGGCGAGACCGAGCGCGTCGATCCGGTCGAGGCTGTGGCGCGCTACCGGCCTTACGTCGCGCGCCAGCTGGCGGCGGGGACGCACCTGGCGGCCATGACGCGGCACATGCTGGGCCTGTTCCACGGCCGGCCAGGCGCGCGCGCCTGGCGGCGCATCCTCACCGTCGAGGGGGTGAAGCCGGGGGCGGGGCTGGAGGTGATCGATCGCGCGCTCGCGGCGATTACGGCTTCAGGGTCTGAGAATCAGCGCCTGGCGCGTGGCCTGGAAGCTGGAGAGGCGGCCTAGGTAGCTCATCCCCAGCAGGGAGGCGTCCAGGCCGCTCTCGATGACCAGGGCGTCGACGTCCTCGAGCTTGGCCCCGGCGACGCTCACCGAGGCCAGCTTGACCGCCGCAGCGCGCGCCTGGCCGCCTGCGGTCATCACCGAATAGCCGTAGCGCAGGCGGGCGAGGTCGAAGCCCAGCCGCTGGGCGTCGGCCGGCGTGAGCGCCACCGCGGTGGCGCCGGTGTCGACCAGGAAGCGCACGGGCCGGCCGTTGACTTGGGCCTGCGCCCAATAGTGCCCGTCGCCCGCCTTCATCACCGCCGCCTGGGCGCGCGGCGTCTCGGGGGCGTGACCGGCCAGGCGTACGAACGCCTCCGCCGACCCTGCGCCCGAGGCCGCCGCCGCCACGGCGACGGCTGCAAACCGAAGCATGACAGAGTTCATCGTCATTCCACCATCATCGCGGCCTCTCTGGGCCGTCATGGGCGCGAGCTTAGGGCCCAGCCTCTTTGCAAGGGATGAACATCGGGCAAGGGATGGCAGGACCGCCTCAGCTGGGCGCGAGCTTCTCCGGCGCGATGCGGCCGCGCCGCCCGGGCAGCTCCGCAATCACCCGGTCGCGCTCGGCCTCGGACAGGCGGCTCCAGCCGGCGATTTCCGGCAGGGTGCGGCAGCAGCCGAGGCAGAGCCCGCTGTCGGCGTCGACGACGCAGACCTGGACGCACGGGGTCCGGATCGGCCGGGGCGGGGCGGGGCGGCTCATGGCGGCGTGCATGCCCGGCCGGGGCGACGATGACAAGAACCCCGCCGGCGCGCCCGTTTTCCTGTCGTCCCGTTCTTGCCAGCTCGGTTTCTGGAACCCACCCTGGACGCGAGTCTTCCGCAGGAGGACTTCAGTCGGGAGGGCAAGGGCAGGCGCATGACGGTCTTGCGACCCGCGGACACCTGCTGGCGCACCGCACGGGCGGAGCGCGCGGCCTTCCTGATCGACAACGAGGCCTATTTCACCGCCGTGTTCGACGCCCTGCAGAAGGCGCGCCGCTCGGTGCTGCTGCTGGGCTGGGGCTTCGATCCGCGCACCCGCTTGTTCCCGGACGGCTACGACGGCCCGGACGATCCGGACGAGGTCGGCCGCATCCTGGTGGAACTGGCCTACGCCCGGCCGGAGCTCGACGTGCGGCTGCTGATCTGGAAGTCGGCGCTCCCGATCAGCGCCAGCCAGGAGTTCTTTCCCCACCGCGCGCGCAAATACTTCCAGGGCACGCCGGTGCGCTTCCGGCTGGACGACTCCGTGCCCTTCGGCGCCTGCCATCACCAGAAGGTGCTGGTGGTGGACGACCGGCTGGCCTTCTGCGGCGGCGGCGACATCTCCGTCGACCGCTGGGACACGCCGGCGCACATGGACGACGACCTGCGCCGCATCATGCCGAAACAGGAGTGCCATGCCCCGCGCCACGAGGTGACCATGATGGTCGACGGCGAGGCGGCCCGCGCGCTGGGCGACCTCGCCCGCGAGCGCTGGTTCCGCTCCACCGGGGAGCGGCTCGCCCCCCCGCCGGATGCGGGCGGCGATCCCTGGCCCGACCACGTCCCGGCGCAGCTGGCCGGCGTCCAGGTCGCCATCGCCCGCACCGAGCCGGAATGGAAGTCGCGGCCCCTGGTCGACGAGATCCGTCGCTTGACCCTGGCCTCGATCGCCCAGGCGCGGAAGACCATCTACCTGGAGAACCAGTACTTCACCTCGCCGGCGGTGACCGAGGCGCTGGCCGCCCGCCTGACCGAGCCGGACGGACCCGAGGTGGTGCTGCTCTCCACCGGCCGCGCGCCCAGCTGGTTCGACCACCTGACCATGGACAGGGCGCGCGGCGCGATGATCTGGCGGCTGCGCGCCGCCGACGTGTTCGGCCGTTTCCGCGCGCTCTGGCCGGCGACGGCCGGCGGCGAGACCATTGTCGTCCATTCCAAGGTGACGGTGATCGACGACCGCATCGCCCGCGTGGGCTCGGCCAACCTCAACAACCGCTCGGGCGGATTCGACACCGAATGCGAGCTGGCGGTGGAGGCGCAGAGCGAGGCGGCCCGGCTGCAGATCGCCGCCTTCCGCGACCGGCTGGTCGGCCATTTCCTGGCGCAGACCGGCGACACCGTGGCCAAGGCCCGCGTCGAGCACGGCGGGCTCGCCCGCGCGCTCGACGCGCTCAACCGCGAGGGCCGCCTGCAGCCGATCGAGCCGCCGGAGGTGACCGCCTTCGGCGACTTCGTCGCCCGCTACCACCTGGGCGACCCGCAGGACACGCGCGACGCCTGGCGCCCCGGCCGCCGCCGCGAGCGGCTCTACCGCGAGGCGCGCGCCGTGACAGAAGCCCTCAGCGAGGAGGCGAAGGACGTGGCCCGGCGGCGGCCACGTCGAAGTCCATCAACAGGGGCAGGTGGTCCGAGGCGACCCGCGTGAGCGGATCGAAGGGGGCGAAGACGTCGTGCACGACGATGTCCCTGCTGACGAACAGGTGGTCGATCCTCAGCACCGGCAGCTGCGAGGGGAAGGTCGAGGTGGGCCGCCGCTGGGGCGCGAGGCCGCGGGCCGGCTCCAGCTTCGCGGTCAGGGTGCGATAGACCACCGAGGTCCCGGTCGCGTTGAAGTCGCCCAGCAGGATGCGCGGCCCCTTGCAGCGCGGATGGGTGAGCCAGGAGGGGCCGGCCAGGTGGTGCGCCTGCATCTGCTGCTCGCGCGGCACCAGGCCCAGGTGGGTGTTGATCACCTGCACGGCGCGCCCGTCGATGTCGACCTCCAGCCAGAGCGCGCCGCGCGGTTCCAGCTGGGTGATCCGCGGGTGGCCGGGCAGGGGGCCGGTCTGGATCAGCTTCTCGGGATAGGCGCTGAGAATGGCGTCGCCGTACATCTCCTTCTCGACGCGCAGGGCGGCGTGGAAGTGGCAGGCCATGTCCAGCCGCGCGGCGATCTCGCTCGCCTGGTCGACGTGGTTGGTGCGGGCGCGGCCGACGTCCAGCTCCTGCAGGGCGACGATGTCCGGCTCGAGCCGGGCCAGCACCTCGGCCGTCCGCGCCACGTCCAGCCGGCGGTCGGCGCCGACGCAACGGTGCACATTGTAGGTGACGATGCGAGGCATGGGCCGTTGAGCTGTGCCGGGCGTGGCCCGCAAACGCAAGCGCCGGCGGTCTGGTTGGCGTCGTGGCTCCTGCCGTTCGCCGGACCTTCAGCGAACCCCGCCCTGCGCCATGAAGGCCGGGGCCAAAAGGAAACGCCCGCGTGAGCGGGCGTCTTTGATGTCCGAAGGTCCGGAGCCGTGACCGACGGCGATGGTCAGTCGCGGCGCGCGGAGTTCGCGGCCTTGGCCTTCGCCGGCCACACCCGTACGACGACCGCCACGGTCACCGAGCCCAGCACCGCGGCCGCCGCGCCCGCCCACTGCACGGGGGTCATGCCAAGCGAAGCGTAATGGCCCGCCATGGCGCCGGAGGTGAACACCATGATGGCGGATCCCCATTCAGCGGCTTCCTTGGACGAGATCATGGCGGCGGCGCTCCCTGCGACGGCTCGTTCGGCGACGATGATTGAAGGCCACTCACTTAGCTGCTTCGAGCGCAAGAGGCCATGCGGCGAGCGCGCGCATCGCAAGATTCGCGCCAACTGCCCTCGCCACGTCACGCGTCCTATAGCGCTGGCCTATCGAAATTTCAAAAATTATCGATCCGGTCGTTGCGCGGCTCGCGCGTGCGCCGATCAAGGCGTCGCAGGCGCGGGTCGCGGCGGCGCAGCGGTGTTCTGGGCGAGAGCCGGCGGCGGCGATTTCGCAGCGGACTCGGTCGCGGGGACGCCGGGGGTGAGCTGGGCCATGCCGGTCTCGTGCGGCCGGTGGGCGTACCAGACGATCCCGCCCAGCGCGACGGCGGCCGTCACGCCCAAGGCGATCCAGGCCGCCGCGAGGCCGCCGCCCGCCGCCTCGGCTCGGCCCGTCTCATAGCCCGTATCGGCCGGCTCCGCGGCGGTGGTCGCGCCCATGACGCCGGCGCCCGCGCCCGGATCGCCGGCGTCCAGGGCCGGGTCCGAGCCCGCAAACATCGCGGTCTCGTCCCGGACCGCTGCCGCGCCGCTGGACGCGCTGGACTTCGCAGACATCTCCATGGCTCCAGAACAGTGTCAGAGAGACCAACGGATCTTCGTGGAAGAGGTTCCTGTGTGGCGCTCGGGAAGCGCGACTGCAGACAGGCAGGTGGGCCATAAAGATAGAGTTTTTTTCACTTGGAAACTACATTCTTCCTGGTCCGCTGTTCCTTGACATCCTGTGGCCGCGCTCGTGTCTTCGCCGCCTGGCCAGGATCCTCGCGCGCCGCTGCCTGCAGGCCGCCGCTCGCCAACGCGCGCCTCTCGCGGCTGTGACCAAAGGCGCCCAAGGCTGGTGCTTGACCCGCCCGCCGACCGGCCGCCAAGCTCGCACGCGAAGTCGGAGGAGAGGATGCGCCTCAAGGCAAGGCTCCAGCGGGAATGGCGGTTTCTGCGTGGTCTGAGCCGCACTCTGGGGCGGGTGAAGTCTATCGCCTCGGACTCCGAGAACCTGATCTGCGACGATCTCGAAGCGGCGGTGGCCAGGTGGCGTGACCGCCCGGCGATCACCTTCGAGGGCCGGACGCTCAGCTACGGCGAGATCGACGCCCTGGCCAACCGCTTCGCCCATTGGGCCAAGAGCCTGAACCTGCGCCGCGGCCAGACGGTGGCGCTGTTCATGCCCAACCGCGCCGAGTATTTCGCCGTCTGGTACGGGCTGTCGAAGATCGGCGTGGTCACCGCGCTGATCAACAACCAGCTGTCGGGCCTGCCGCTCGCCCACTGCCTGAACATCTCCGGCGCCAGCCATGTCATCGTCGACGCCGAGACCGCCCAGGTGTTCGACGCCGCGCGCCCCTTGCTGGAGAAGCCGCTGCAGCAGTGGGTGCTGGGCCCCGCCCGCGGCGACCAGCGCGACCTCGTCCAGGCGCTGAAGAGCTGCAGCCGGCTGGCGCCTGACCGGCGCATGCGCGAGGACATGAAGGCGCGCGACACGGCGCTCTTGATCTTCACTTCGGGCACCACCGGCATGCCGAAGGCTGCGCGCATCACCCACGTGCGCGCCCAGCTCTACATGCGCGGCTTCGCCGGCGCGACCGCGGCGAAGCCCAGCGACCGGATCTATGTCGCCCTGCCGCTCTATCACGCCACCGGCGGGCTCTGCGCGATCGGGGCCGCCCTGCTGAACGGCGGCTCCGTGGTGCTGCGGCGCAGGTTCTCGGCCAGCCACTTCTGGCCGGACGTGGTGGCCGAGGGCTGCACCATGTTCGTCTACATCGGCGAGCTCTGCCGCTATCTGGTCAACCAGCCCCCCTGTCCGGAGGAGACGCGGCACAAGGTCCGGCTGGCGTTCGGCAACGGCCTGCGCCCGGACATCTGGCCGGTGGTGAAGCAGCGCTTCGAGGTCCCCGAAGTCCTGGAGTTCTACGGCTCGACGGAAGGCAACGTCAGCCTGTTCAACTTCGACGGCCGGGAAGGCGCGGTGGGCCGCGCGCCGCGCTGGCTGCGCGGCCGCTTCAACATCCGCGTCATCCAGTTCGACGTCGAGGCTGAGAAGCCGATCCGCGACGCCAAGGGCTTCTGCATCGAATGCGGACCGGGCCAGGTCGGCGAATGCATCGGCAAGATCGGCGGCGACGCCCGGGCCGAGTACACCGGCTATGTCGACAAGGCCGCCTCCGAGAAGAAGGTGCTGCACGACGTGTTCGACAAGGGCGACGCCTGGTTCGCCACCGGCGACCTGATGCGCCTCGACGCCGACGGCTACCTCTATTTCGTCGACCGCATCGGCGACACCTTCCGCTGGAAGGGCGAGAACGTCTCGACGAACGAGGTGGCCGAACGGCTGCAGGCCGCGTCCGGCGTGCTGCAGGCCAACGTCTACGGCGTGGCGGTGGACGGCGCGGAGGGCCGCGCCGGCATGGCGGCCCTGGTGGTCGAGCCTGGCTTCGACATCAAGGCCTTCGGCGAGCACGTCGGCCAGCAGCTGCCCGCCTACGCCCAGCCGCTGTTCGTGCGGATCCTGCCCGCGATCGAGACCACCGGCACCTTCAAGGTGCGGAAGATGGACCTGGTGGCCGACGGCTACGACCCGGCCAAGGTCAAGGGCCCGCTGTTCTTCCACGACCCCAAGCGCGGCTATGTGAAGGTGACCAAGGGCGTCTACGAGAAGATCACCACCGGCCTGGTGAAGGTCTGAGGGCAGATCGGGATTTCGCGGAGCCAGTCCGCGCTCGAGCGGCGGGGCCGTCCCCTGGTCCATGGCCTGTTTAGGGGCGACGGCGCGCCGCCGCCGGGTCAGCTGCGATGCGCGTGCTCGGGCTTACCCTTGCGCTTGGTGGAGGCCATCTTCTCCAGCTCCTTCTCGCTCATGGACTCGGCCATGTGCTTGGAGGGCTCGCGGGCCTTCGACTTGGGCGTCTCGCCGCGCTTGATGGACAGCGCCGCGCCGGCGGCCTTCTGCTGGGACTTCGACTTGGCGGGCATGGTGGGCTCCTTCCACGACGTTCGGGCCTACAGAACGGGAGGCGGGGAGGGAGGTTCACGACCTTTCCCTGCCCATGAAGGGCGGGAAGGCTACCGCCCCTTCCACACCTGCGGGCGCTTCTCGGCGAAGGCCCGGGC
>CBJNAS010000136.1:0-7846 GCA_966434565.1 uncultured Phenylobacterium sp. | reverse complement strand
GAACGGCGCGGTCTGGGCCAACCAGTTCGACAACGTCGCCAACCGCGAGGCCCACGTCCAGGGCACCGGCCCGGAGATCTGGGCCCAGACCGGCGGCAAGGTGGACGGCTTCATCTGTGCGGTGGGCTCGGGCGGAACCCTGGCCGGCGTCGCCATGGCGCTACGCGAGCGCAATCCGCAGGTGCAGATCGGCCTCGCCGATCCCCACGGCGCGGCGCTCTACAGCTGGTATACGGACGGCGAGCTGAAGGCGGAGGGGACCTCGATCAGCGAAGGCATCGGCCAGGGGCGGATCACAGCCAATCTCGAAGGCCTCGGCATCGACCGCGCCTACCGCATCTCCGACGAGGAGATGCTGCTGGCGATCTACGACCTGGTCGAGCACGAAGGGCTGGTGATGGGCGGCTCGACGGGGATCAATGTCGCCGGCGCGATCCGCATGGCGCAGGACATGGGCCCGGGCCACACCATCGTCACCGTTCTCTGCGACCACGGCCAGCGCTACCAGTCGAAGATCTTCAATCCCGTGTTCCTGGCCGAGCGCGGCCTACCCGCCCCGCCCTGGATGCCGCCGATGCCGTCATGAGCGCGTCAGTCCACCACCAGCAGGCTGAGCGGGACCTTCAGGGCCGTGGCGATGTCACGCAGGCGCTCGAGCGGCGGCTCTTGCCCGCCCTCGATCTGGCTGATGTACGACTGACTGATGCCTGTCGCCGCGGCGAGCTGCGCCTGCGTCAGGCCGCGCCACTTGCGGAATGCGGAGACGCGGTTCTCGCCCCCCTCGATCGCATCCCAGACCATTTCCGGGACAGCGATGTCGTCGCCGCGGGCGATGGCGGCGGCGCTCTCTTTGAGAATGCGCGCCGTGCCAACATCCTCCATGTGCTTGGCGAATTCGGCCTCGCTCATCAGACGGTCGTATTCGGCGCGGGTGATGACGACAAACTCTTCGCCGCTCTGGGCTCGGAAAGTGGTCAGGGGGATAGACATGGTCTGGTCTCTCTCTCGCTCGTCAGCCTAGTTGTAGATTTCCCGGCGGTGGCCGACCGCCTGGACTTCGATCTGGTCGGCGGTCTCCTGGAAAATCACACGCCAGTCGCCGACCCGCATCCGCGCGCCGTCCTGCCCCCTCATCGCCTCGACGTCAGCAGACTCACCCTTGGCGTAGGCGGCGATCTTCTCGCGGATGCGCTGCTCGATCTGCGCGTCAAGGGCCTTCAGTTGCTTGCGAGCTTTGTTGGTGAAGGCGATGGTTTTCACGATGAGAACATAACTATCAACGATATTTTCGGCAAACCGAAATATCGCTGTCAGCAATATTGCTTCGAGGCGGCCGTCTGATGAGCGACCCGCTGGTCACACCGGCCTGGCTCGCCGAGCATCTGGCCGATCCGGACGTCCAGGTGGTGGACGCGACCTGGTACATGCCCGGCGAGGAGGGCTCCGGCCAGGCGGACTACGCCGCGGGACACGTCCCGGGCGCGGTCTTCTTCGACATCGACGCCATCGCCGACCACGCGACCGACCTGCCGCACATGCTGCCCTCGCCCGAAGCGTTCGCCGAGGCCGCGGGCCGGCTGGGCCTGCGACGCGAGGCGCAGGTCGTGGTCTATGACGCGCGCGGGCTGTTCTCCGCCGCAAGGGTCTGGTGGACGCTGCGGACCATGGGCTTTCCGCGCGTGTTCGTGCTCGACGGCGGGCTGATCCGCTGGCGCGCCGAGGGCCGGCCGCTGGAGTCCACGCCGGTCACCCCCGAGCCCAGCCGGCTTTCCGCCGCCTTTCGCCCGGAGCTGGTGCGCGACCTGGGCGCGGTGCGGCAGCACCTGGAGGCGAACACCGCCCAGCTGGTCGACGCCCGCGGCGCGCCCCGCTTCCGCGGCGAGGCGCCCGAGCCCCGGCCCGAGGTGCGCGGCGGCCACATGCCGGGCGCGAAGAACGTCCACTACGCGAGCCTGCTCAACCCGGACGGCGTGATGAAGGCCGCGCCCGCGCTGAGCGCCGCCTTCGCAGCCGCCGGCGTGGATCCGGCCGGGCCGATCGTCACCACCTGCGGCTCCGGCGTCACCGCCGCCATCGTCGCGCTGGCGCTGGCCCGCCTGGGGTTTCCGGACACGCCGGTCTACGACGGCTCCTGGACCGAATGGGGCGGCCGGCGCGACACGCCGGTGGTCACCGGGCCGTGACGGCTGGGCCGCGGGACCGGATCGCCCGGAGACGATGCAAGCGCACTCCTCTAAGCTCGCCGCATGGACGACAAGACCCGCCTGATCCGCGCCGGCTCCGCGCCGCAGAAGCTCGTCAAGACCGTGGGGCCGCCGATCCAGCGCGGCTCGACGGTGCTGCTGCCCGACGCCCAGGCGCTCTATGACCACGACGCCGGCCTGACCTATGGGCGCCAGGGGCTGGCCGCCCAGGCCGCCCTGCAGGACGCGCTGGCCGAGCTCGAGCGGGCGGTGGGCGTGGCCCTCTATCCGTCCGGCCTGGCGGCGCTGACCGGCGCGATGCTGGCGGTGCTGAAGGCAGGCGACGAGGTGCTGGTGGTCGACACCATCTACCTGCCGACACGCCGCTTCTGCGAGCAGGTGCTGAAGCGCTTCGGCGTCGGCGTCAGCTACTTCGACCCGCGCCAGGCGCCCGAGACCCTGGTTGGCGAGGCCGCGGAGAAGACCCGGCTGATCCTGATGGAGAGCCCCGGCTCGCTGACGCTGGAAATGCAGGACATGGGCCGGGTCGCCGAGCTCGCCCGCGGGCGTGGCATCCTCACCGCCTGCGACAACACCTGGGGGGCCGGCCTGCTCTACAAGCCGCTGGAGCACGGCATCGACCTGTCGATCCAGGCGCTGACCAAATACATCGGCGGCCATTCCGACAGCTTCATGGGCTCGGCGGCGGCGCGCGATCCGGCCCTGGTGCGGGCGCTGGACAACGGGGTGCTGCACCTCGGCTGGTCGGTCGGGCCGGAGGACGCCTATCTGATGCTGCGCGGCCTGCGCACCCTCCCCGCACGGCTGGCGCGCCAGGGCGAAAGCGGGCTGCGCATAGCCGAGTGGCTGGGCCAGCAGCCGGAGGTGGCGGCGATGTATCACCCCGCGCTGCCGGGCTGTCCCGACCACGCTCTGTGGAAGCGGGATTTCAGCGGGGCGGCGAGCCTCTTCACCTTCGCCCTCCAGCCCGCGCCGCAGGCGGCGGTGGACGCCTTCCTCAATGCGCTGAAGCTGTTCGGCCTGGGCTTCTCCTGGGGCGGATTCGAGAGCCTCGCCATCTCGGTGGACCCGCAGCTCGGTCAGCGGAAGTTCAAGCGCCACTACGGCGGCCCCCTGATTCGCCTGCACATCGGTCTCGAGGACCCGGCCGACCTGACCTGCGACCTGCGGCGGGCGCTCGACGCCTACGCCGCGGTGGCGTGAGCGGCGCGCGGCATGGACGACGACTGGATCACGGGCTTCCTCGCGCAGGAGGCGCTCCCCGAAAGTTTTCGGGCGACCGTCGCCGAGATCTGCGAGCCGCTCGCCGACGACGCCGCGCGCCGGCGACGGATGCGGCGACGGCCGGTGCTGATCGGCCTCTGTGGGTCGCAAGGCTCCGGCAAGTCGACCATCGCCGCCGCCACGGTGCGGCTCCTGGAGCAGCGGGGCCTCTCCGCCGCGGCCGTCTCGATCGACGATGTCTACCTGCCAAGGTCGGCGCGCCTGCGGCTGGCCCGCGAGATCCATCCTCTGCTGGCGGTGCGCGGCCCGCCGGGGACGCACGACGTCGACCTCGCCTGCGCGGTGGTGGACCAGCTGCGCCAGCCCGGCCGCATCGCCCTGCCCGCCTTCGACAAGGCCGCCGACGACCGCAAGCCGCGCGCGCAGTGGCCCACCCTCGCCACCCCCGTCGATGTGGTCATCTTAGAAGGTTGGTGCGTGGGCGCCCGGGCGCAGGGCGCCGCGGCGCTGGCTCAGCCGGTCAACGCCCTGGAGGCGGAGGAAGACCCGAAGGCCGTCTGGCGCGCCTGGGTCAACGCCCAGCTGGACGCACCCTACCAGGCGCTGTTCGCCCGGCTCGACGCGCTCGCCCTGCTGCAGGCGCCCGGCTTCGAGACGGTGCTGGGATGGCGCATCGAACAGGAGCACAAGCTGGTCGCCCGCACCGGGCGCGGCATGGACGATGCCGAGGTCGCCCGCTTCATCGCCCATTACGAGCGCCTGACCCGCTGGATCCTGACGGAGATGCCGGGCCGCGCCGACCTGGTCTTCCCGCTGGCCCCCGACCGGAGCCCGACCCGGAGCTGATCACGCGCCGGTGAGGCGGCGTGCCGCAGGGCGTACAAAGAGGGATCTGCCTACCTAGGCCGGCGAACCCCGTTCGCCTAGGCCCGCAGCCCGCCCATGATTCTCGACGCCTACCGACGCGGCCTCGCCTTCCTGGCGGCCGAAGCGGCCCTGGCCGCGGTCGTCGTGGCCGCGAACCTGGTGCTGGGGGCGCTCGCCCTGCTCGACCCCATCCTGTTCGGCCGGATCATTGGCGCGCTCGCCAGGCCGCACGGCCACGCCTGGAGCTACATCGCCGCCTGGGCTGGTCTCTCGGTCGTGTCAGTGGCGGCGGGCGTCGCGGCCTCTGTGCTGGCCGACCGAATCGCCCACCGCCGGCGCCTCGCGGCCATGACCGCCGCCTTTGACAACGCCATCACCCTCCCCCCCAGCCGGATCTCTGAGCGCGGGACCGGCAAGCTGGTGCAGGTGATCTTCGCCGGCGGCGAGAACCTGTTCCGCCTGCTGCTGGGCTTCATGCGCGAGCAGCTGCCCGCGCTGTTCGCCCTGGTCCTGCTGGTCCCGACAGCCTTCTCCATGAACCGGCCGATGGCCTGGGTGCTGGTGATGCTGTCGCTCGCCTACGTCGCCGCCAACCTGCTGGTCATGCGCAGGACCGAGCGCGGCCAGGAAAGGGTCAACGCGGAGGCGCAGGGCTATTATGGCCGCCTGGGGGACGTGATCGGCAATGTCTCGGTAGTCCAGGCCTACGCCAACCTGCAGTCCGAGACCGCGAGCCTGCAGGCGCTCACCAAGGGACTGCTGGAAGCCCTGTTCCCGGTGATCAACTGGTACGGGGTGCTGACCGTGCTGACCCGCGCGGCTTCGACGCTCGCCCTGGTGGCCATCTTCGGCGTCGGCGTCTTCCTGGCGGAACGCGGCCAGGCGAGCCTCGGCCAGATCGTCAGCTTCGGCGGGTTCGCCGGCCTGCTGATCGGCCGGCTCGACACCCTGTCCGGCTCGATCGGCGGGGTGGTCTCCGGCGCGGCGGCGCTGGCCAGCTTCTTCGACCTGGTGGACGAGCGCCCCGCCTCGCCCGACCTGCCCGACGCCGCGCCGCTCGCGCCCGTGCTGGGCGACATCGTCTTCGAAGGCGTCAGCCACTGGATCGTGCAGGACGCCGAGCTCGGCGTCTTCGACGTCGATCTGGCGATCCCCGCCGGCTCAACGGTCGCCCTGGTCGGCCCCTCCGGCGCGGGCAAGACCACGCTGATGGCCCTGCTCCAGCGGCTGCGCGACCCGGACGTCGGCCGCATCACCATCGACGGCCAGGACATCCGGCGCGTGACGCTCGCCTCGCTGCGCCAGTCGATGGCGGTGGTGTTCCAGGACGCGGGCCTGTTCAACCGCTCGGTCGCCGACAACCTGCGCCTGGGCGCCCCGGACGCCACCGACGCCGAGCTCAGGGCCGCGCTGCAGGCGGCTCAGGCCTGGGAGTTCGTCAAGGAAAAGCCCGGCGGCCTGGCCTATGTGGTCGGCGAGCGCGGCCAGCTGCTCTCCGGCGGCGAGCGCCAGCGCCTCGCCATCGCCCGCGCCATCCTGAAGGACGCCCCGATCCTGATCCTCGACGAGGCGACCAGCGCGCTCGACACCGTCACCGAGGCCAAGGTCAGGCGCGCCCTAGACGTCGCCGCCGCCGGCCGGACGACCTTCATCATCGCCCACCGCCTCTCCACGGTGCGCGACGCCGACCTGATCCTGGTGATGGACAAGGGCCGCATCGCCGAACAGGGCGACTTCGAGACGCTGATCGACCGGCAAGGCCGCTTCGCCGAGATGGCGGCGGCTGCGGGCCTGGCGGACGGGGTGTTCGTGGAAGCGGCGTGAGTTCGCCTCACAAGCCGATCAGAGCCCTTATCTTGGCGCGAACCTCGGCGAGAGCGACGGGTGAAGCTTTGCCCTTGTACGTGGCCTGGCGCGCCCGCCAGTCAAGGCTCTTGATCTGATCCGTCAGGACGACGCTCGGCGGCTCCTCGGTGAGCACCACCTCAAATGGATAGCCCTTGATCCGCGAGGTCATGGGACAGCAGATCATCATCCCGCGAAGCCGATTGTAGCTGGCTGGCGACAACACCAACGCGGGACGATGGCCCGCCTGCTCGTGGCCGGCCTGCGGATCGAACTGCAACCAGGCTATGTCACCGCCATCCGGGACGTAGGCGCTCACCACGTCTCACCGCCGACCGGCCCACCGAAGTCGACCTCCTCGTGGAAGGTGTCGGGAGTCATCTGCTCAAGGAGGTCTTGTAGCTCGTAGCTGGGCGCCGCGACCGGCTCGATGATGATACGGCCGCCCTCTTCCCGCACGTCCACCGCCTGGTCGACGCGCAGGGACGCCGCCGCCATCACCGAGGCCGGAATCCGGACCGACGCGCTGTTGCCCCACTTCTTGACAAGGACGCGCATGGGCCTTCTCCGCGTATCGACATTGGCGATACATAGGCCGTCGCTTCCTCCAGGTAAAGAAAGGATGGGGCGCTGCGGAGATTTGAGCGGCACGGGGGTGGGCGTTTCTGCTGCCCGACTTGCTGTATTCCGACCGATCCGATTACATTTTAATCGCACCGATTGGGGGTGATAAGCTTGGCTTCCGAAACACGAGTCTTGACGGCGCACATCCCTCTGGCGCTCGCCGAAATGGTCGACGCGATGGCGTCGCGACTCGACCGCTCGCGGTGGCGCGGATAGTGCAACAGCTTGCCCGCGCGCCCGATCGGCTGCTCGACTATCCGCGGGTCGGAGAAAAGCTGGACGCCTATGCGCCGCGCGAGGTCAGGCGGATCATCGTCGGCAATTACGAGCTGCGTTACGAGATCGCGGACGCCAGCATCTTCATTTTGCGCCTGTGGCATTGCCGCGAGACCCGCAGCGCCGACTCCAACGAGTAAGCCCGAGCTGAGCTCGGATTGAGTGTAGTTTACCCTCCGCCCTGCCGACCGGACTGGCTGGAAAGCGCCGAAGCCGCGATTTGCTCATTCAAAGTCGCGAGCCGCCCCGTGTTCTCCGCCATTTGGACAACTGCGCGCATGGCGGCACCACGAAGGAGGATGTCGTCCACGTACGACCGAGCTGCGTAAGGCGCTCGGATCATCTGCGACGCCTCGCGTTCAGAATAGCCGACGGCAATCAGAACCGCCTTCGTCAAGCCCTGCTGAGCGACCTGCCAGCCAGCTTGAACCGCCGGATCTTCGGCCGGCGTCCTGTTCACAGCGTCCAAGTATGCCTCCCACGCCGAAAGTACAGCGTCGTTCTTAGCGAAATCGATCGGGATCGTGTTGATCGCCAATTGGAAAGCCGGATCCGCGAAATTTAATCGCCCCACGATCAAGCCTCGCGCCGATGCGACTCGGCGGGCGTACGCTTGACGACGGTCGTCGAGCCATAATGAAATAAGGACAGCCGCAATCGGGCCGACGAACAGCCCTGCAATTGAAAGTGCGGCTTCCAGCGACATAGTCAGTGCCCCCTAACTATAGCTGAGGTTAGCGCAACCGGGTATTGGCGCGCCCGGCAGGACTCGAACCTGCAACCGTCCGCTTAGAAGGCGGATGCTC
>CBJNAS010000135.1:0-7928 GCA_966434565.1 uncultured Phenylobacterium sp. | reverse complement strand
AGATGGTGGACGCGGCTGGGATTGAACCAGCGACCCCTACGATGTCAACGTAGTGCTCTCCCGCTGAGCTACGCGTCCGTGACCATGGTCTTCCGGTGGGGCCGGAAGCGGGGAGGCCGGGGATATACCGGGGGCGGCCTCGCCGCGCAAGCGGCGGTTCGCCGTCAGGCGGCGATCATCCGGTCCACCTCGTGGACGATCTCGCGCAGGTGGATGGGCTTGGAGAGCACCTTGGAGCCCGGGGGGGCGTTTTCGCTGGCCGACAGCGCCACGGCGGCGAAGCCGGTGATGAACATGATGCGCAGGCCCGGGTGTTTGGCGGCCGCCTGGCGGGCGACCTCGATGCCGTCGAGGCCGGGCATGACGATGTCGGTCAGCAGCAGGTCCCAGGCCTGATCCAGCTGGGCGGCCGCTTCGTCGCCGTCGGCGCAGGCGGTCACGTCGTAACCGGCGCGCTCGAGCGCGCGCGCGAGGAAGCCGCGCAGGGAATCGTCATCTTCGGCGAGCAGGATGCGGGGCATGGGCGGATCAGGCCGTCTGAAGCGTTCGTCAACTGAGCAGTCAGCATAGCGGTTTAAGCGTAAAGGCGCGATGAACCCTTTGACCGGTTGGGGGCGCCGGGCGTTCTATGGACGCGATGAACGCCTGGGAGTCCGTCCGCGCCGAGCCGGTCTTAGGGGCCGCGCCTGCGCGCGAGCCCGCCTTCGATGTGCGGCGGGCCGCGCCCGGCGGGGCGCCGCCGCCCACGCCCCTGGTGTTCGCCTCGCCCCACTCGGGCCGGCTCTATCCGGAAGACATGATGGCGGCCGCGGCGCTGGACGCCCACGCCATCCGCCGCTCCGAGGACGTGCTGGTCGACGACCTGATCGGCCGCGCGGCGGAGCTGGGCGCCGCGGTCATCGCCGCCCGATTCGCGCGCGCCTACATCGACCTGAACCGCGAGGCCTTCGAGCTCGATCCGGCGATGTTCGTCGACGAGCTGCCGGCCTTCGCCCGCGCCCGCACGGCGCGGGTCGCCGCGGGCCTGGGGGCGATCGCCAGGGTGGTCTCCGAGGGCCAGGAGATCTACGCCCGCAAGCTCACCTTCGCCGAGGCCCGCGCGCGGATCGAGCGGGCCCACCGTCCCTATCACGCCGCCCTCGAGCAGCTGATCGCGGAGGCGCACGCCGCGCACGGCTTCGCCATCCTGGTCGACTGGCACTCCATGCCCTCGGCGGCCGCCCGGGCCGGGCGCGACCGGCCTAGCGACATGGTGCTGGGCGACCGGTTCGGCGCGGCCTGCGCCGGCGTGCTGACCCAGACGGTGGAGCGCGAGCTGGAGCAGATGGGCTATCGGGTGGCCCGCAACACGCCCTATGCCGGAGGCTACACCACCGAGCATTACGGCCGGCCGGCCCGGCGCACCCACGCCCTGCAGATCGAGATCAACCGCGCCCTCTACCTCGACGAGGCGGCGCTGGAGCCCACCCGCGGCTTCGCCCGGCTGCAGGCGGACCTCGAGGCGCTCACCCGCAGCCTGGCGCAGGCGGACTGGAGCGCGCTGCAGGGTGGCCGCCTCGACGAGGTGCGCTGAGCCTCACGCCCGCTTGGGCCGGCGTTCGCCGCCGCGCCCAAAAAAAAGCCGCGCCCGAAGGCGCGGCAGTTCATTAGGGAGGAAACGCCCAGGAAGGGCAGAGACGTCAGCGACGCCTCACAGCTTCCTTATACGGTGCAACGCACAATGCCGCAAGGCCTTTTCCATCAAGAAAAGTAACAGGTTTTAATGATTTTCTTAAAACGACAACGGTCTCAATGACTTTGCGAACGCTGGTGTGCTATCCGTATCGCTGCAGCGCACCATAAACATCATTAACCCGGCGAATTCGCCGCGCGGGCCCGGCGAATCTCCGCCCTGGCGGCGGGACGCATCGTCGCCTACAAGCCCGCGTTCCGTCTGTCCGAGATCCCCATGTCGCTCCGCAATATCGCCATCATCGCCCACGTCGACCACGGCAAGACCACCCTGGTGGACCAGTTGCTCGCCCAGTCCGGCGTGTTCCGCGCCAACGAGGCCACGGTCGAGCGCGCCATGGACTCCAACGACCAGGAGCGTGAGCGCGGCATCACCATCCTGGCCAAGTGCACCTCGGTCCTGTGGAAGGGCGAGGCGGGCGAGACCCGCATCAACATCATCGACACGCCCGGCCACGCCGACTTCGGCGGCGAGGTGGAGCGGATCCTGGGCATGGTGGACGGCTGCGTCCTGCTGGTCGACGCCGAGGAAGGCGTCATGCCGCAGACCAAGTTCGTGCTCGGCAAGGCGCTGAAGATGGGCCTGCGCCCGATCCTCTGCCTCAACAAGGTCGACCGGCCGCACGCCGACCCCGACCGCGTCCTGAACGAGGCCTTCGACCTGTTCGCCGCCATGGGCGCGACCGACGAGCAGCTCGACTTCCCGCACATCTACGCCTCGGGCAAGAACGGCTGGGCCACGCTGGACCTGGCCAAGCCCAACGACAACCTCGCCCCGCTGTTCGACCTGATCGTCCGGCACGTGCCGCCGCCGAAGGCCGAGGCGCGCAGGAGCGAGCCGTTCCAGATGCTGTCGGTGCTGATCGAGAGCGATCCGTTCCTGGGTCGCCTGCTGACCGGCCGCATCGAAAGCGGCAAGGCCGTTCCAGGCATGGCGATCCACGCCCTGTCGCGCGACGGCAAGGAGATCGAGCGCGGCCGCATCACCAAGGTGCTGGCCTTCCGCGGCCTGAAACGCCAGCCGATCGACGAGGCCGAGGCGGGCGACATCGTCGCCATCGCCGGCCTCTCCAAGGCCACGGTGGCCGACACCCTCTGCGCCATGGAGGTCAGCGAGGCGCTGCCGGCCCAGCCGATCGATCCGCCGACCATCTCGATGACCGTCTCGGTCAACGACAGCCCGCTGGCCGGCCGCGAGGGCGACAAGGTGCAGAGCCGCGTGATCGCCGCGCGCCTGCTGAAGGAAGCCGAGTCCAACGTCGCCATCCGCGTCACCGAGACCTCCGAGAAGGACGCCTACGAGGTGGCCGGCCGCGGGGAGCTGCAGCTCGGCGTGCTGATCGAGAGCATGCGCCGGGAGGGCTTCGAGGTCTCCATCAGCCGTCCGCGGGTGGTGTTCCAAACGGATCCGGAAACCGGACAGAAGCTGGAGCCCATCGAGGACGTGATGATCGACGTGGACGACGAGTTCACCGGCATCGTCATCGAGAAGCTGTCGGCGCGGAAGGCCGAGCTGAAGGACATGGGCCCGTCCGGCGCCGGCAAGACCCGGATCAGCCTGATGGCGCCGTCGCGCTCGCTGATCGGCTACCAGGGCGAGTTCCTGACCGACACCCGCGGCTCCGGCGTGCTGAACCGCGTCTTCTCGCATTACGAGCCCTACAAGGGGGCGATCGACGCCGGCCGCAAGGGCGTGTTGGTCTCCAACTCCGACGGCGAGACCGCGGCCTATGCGCTGTGGAACCTGGAGGAGCGCGGCGTGATGTTCGTCGGCGCCGGCGAGAAGACCTACCAGGGCATGATCATCGGCGAGAACAGCCGCGCCGACGACCTCGACGTCAACCCGATGAAGGCCAAGCAGCTGACCAACGTCCGCGCCTCGGGCAAGGACGAGGCCATCCGCCTGACCCCGCCGCGGCGGATGACGTTGGAGCAGGCCATCGCTTACATTGAGGATGACGAGCTCGTCGAGGTGACGCCGAAGTCCATCCGCCTGCGCAAGCAGGTGCTGAACCCGAGCTTCCGCAAGAAGCGGGTGAAGGAAGAGGCGTAGGGGCGGGAACGCCCCCTCAGTCCGCCCACCGGGTCGCGATGCGACCCGGCATTCTTCAGATCGCCCCGCCGCAAAGCAGCGGGGTGGGGTCAGCTCCCCCGCACGCGGGGGAGCGATCTTGGAGCCGAGACGGAGGGGGCGTTCGGCCTCAAACCCGCCGCGCCTTGATCGGTACGGGGTGGGCCAGCATCTCGCCGCGCATGCCGCCCACGCCCTTCTGGGGATCGACCGGCAAGACCAGGATCTGCTTGACGATATCCAGCCCCTCGGTCACGCGGCCGAAGGCGGCGAAGCCGACCTGCTTGGGGTCGTTCGGGTCGGCGTCGAGATAGGGCTGGTCGCCCAGGCAGATGAACCAGTCGGCCTGGGCGTCGCCCGGGACGCGCCGGGCCATGGAGATGGTCCCGTTCAGGTGCGAGAGGCCGGTCTTGATCGTGCTCTCGTGCGCGATCGGCGGCAGGACCTTCTTCGGGTCCTTCTGCAGGCCGCCCTGCACCAGGCCGAAATCGTCGGCGGTCGAGCCCTTCGGCCGCGAGGCGCGGTAGAAGGTGGCGCCGTCGTAGAGTCGGCGGTCGACGTACTTCAGGAAGTTGCCGGCGGTGACCGGCGCGCGCTTCGTCTCCAGAGCGAGGACGATGCGGCCGAGCGGGGTGGTGAGCGCCACCGGGGTCGTCGCCTCCGCGGCCTCCTGGGCCACGGCCGGGCCGGCGGCCAGCAAGGCGGCGAGCGCCAGGAGGTCGCGGCGGCTGGCGGTCATGGGGCCCGCCAGAAGTGGAAGGCGCGCCAGCCCTCGCCGATGGCGACCGGATCGACGCCCAACGCCCGGCTGACGTCCGCCGCCGCCACGAACAGGACGGCGCCGGCCCGCGGCAGGACGAAGATGGCGATCAGCAGCAGCGCCATGGCCAGCCCCTCGGCCTTGCGGATCTGCGGCGCCCATGTGGCGGGCAGGAAGGGGCGGATCGCGTTGAAGCCGTCGAGGCCTGGGATCGGCAGGAGGTTGAGCACCAGGGCCCTGGCCTGCAGGAAGGCCAGCAGCGACAGGGCGGGGAACAGCGCGCTCTGCGCCCCAGCGTTCGCCCAGATGCGCAACACGCTGGCCAGGACGAGCAGGATCGCCAGGGTGGCGGCCGGGCCCGCCAGCGCTGCGGCCGAGCGCCAGGCGCGGCTGCGCATCAGATCGTTGCGCAGATAGACCGCCCCGCCGGGCAGGGCGACGCCGCCCAGCAGCAGCGCCAGCACCGGCAGCACCAGGCTGACCCCGACGTCGCCGTAGCGGCGCGGATCGAAGGCGAGATAGCCCTTCTGCGCCACCGTCACGTCGCCGGCCAGATAGCCCACGCCCGCGTGGCTGAACTCGTGGGCCATGACGCTCAGCATCCAGCCCAGCAGCACGAAGCCGAAGGTCAGCAGCCCGGGCGGCGTGTCCATCCGCCGCAGGGCGACGCCCAGGGCGATCCAGGCGACGAGCATGCCGGCTCCCAGGGCATTGGCTGGGCGCGGGCGCGGCGCATCGGCTGCAGGCGGGGTCTGGACGGTTTCGGTCACCTGCTTCACAAGGTGGGCGCGGGCGCGCGCCGGGTCAATGCGGCGCCATAGAACCGGCCAAGTCGCAGCCGACGCTCTCGCAGAGAGATTTCGACACGTGCCGCCGACCTCCGACGACGACAATCCCTTCCAGCGGCCTTCCGCCTGGCCACGCCTGCCCCAGGGGCCGTTCCGCATCGGGCCGCTGCCCAAGGCGAGCGCGCCTGCGCCGGTGCGGCCGGTCGCCGCGCCGCGGCCGCAGCAGCAATCGCAGCAGCAGTCCGGGCCCGCCGCCGCGCCCTCGCTGTTCGGGGCCAGCCCGATGGACGCCTTAATGGCGCGCCCGGCCGCCGCGCCCGCGCCGCCGCCGGCCGTGCCCGAGCCTGAGCCGGAACCGGCGCTGTTCCTTGAGCCCGAGCCGATGCAGGTCGCCGCGGTCGAGGTGGTCGCACGCCGCCGCGCGCCGCCGCCGGCCGATGCAGACGACGCCGACCTGTCCGCGCCTTTCGCGCCGCTGGCTATGAGCGCAACGCGCCGCAGGAACCCCAACCGGGTCCCGCTGATCGTCGCTGGCGCGGCGGCCGTCGGCGTGGGCGTGCTCGCCATCCTGCTCGTCAGCCGTCCCGCTTCGCCGCCGGACAGCACGGCGCCCCCGGCCGTCGCCGCGGCGCCGCCGGTGGCCGCCGCCGCAGTCCCGGCGCCCGCCGTCAACACGCCCGCGCCCGCCTTGCCCACGCCCGCCTCGTCCGCACCGACGCCGCCACCCGCGCGGGTGCGTGTCGCCTCCGCCGCCCGCCGCGCCGCGGCGACGCCTGCGCCGGTTGCGCCCCTGGCCGCCCAGCCCGCCCAGCCCGCAGAGACCGCCGCTGGGCCCGCGCCGGCCGCGGCGCCGCCCGTGGCGCTCCCGGCCATCGCGCCCGCCCCGTTTGTCACCCCCCCGCCGCCCGCCGCGCCCGCGCCCAAGCCCCAGCCGACCGACCCCGCCGCGCCGATCCCCACCAAGCCCACCTATTCCGAATAGGGCGCGCGAGCCGAGAGCCGCCTTCACGCATTAAGCCGGTCATCGGTTTCGAGCGGAGGCGCGCAAGATGCGTCTGAAGGACAAGGTCGCGATCGTGACGGGCGGGGCGAGCGGCATCGGCCTGGCGGTCGCCAGGCGTTTCGCGGCGGAAGGCGCCCGGGTGGCGCTGGCCGACCTCGACGAGGCCAAGGCGGAGGCTGCGGCGCGGAGCCTGGGCGCGCCGGCGGGCGCGACGCTCGGGGTGCGCTGCGACGTGGCCCAGGAGGCCGAGGTGGAGCGGGCCTGCGCCCTGACGGTCGAACGGCTCGGCGGCCTCGACGTGGCGGTGAACAACGCCGGCCTGATGACCTTCGCGCCGCTGGAGGCGCTCACCGGGGCGGACTGGATCAAGGTGCTGGGCGTCGATCTGCTGGGCGCTTTCTACGTCACGCGCGAGCTGCTGCGGCGCGGCGGCGGGGCGGTGGTCAACATCGCCAGCGTCCATGCGGTCGAGACGACGGCCAATGTCGCCCCCTATGCGGCGGCCAAGGCGGCGCTCATCTCGCTGACCCGCTCCACCGCGATCGAGGGCAAGCCCAAGGGCCTGCGGGCCAACGCCATCCTGCCGGGCGCGGTCGACACGCCCATGCTCTGGAACAATCCGAACCTGAAGTCAGGCGCCGAGAAGCTCGACCCGGCCGACGTCGGCAAGCCCGAGAACATCGCCGCCGCCGCCGTCTTCCTCGCCTCGGACGATGCGGCCTTCATCACGGGGGCGGCGCTCGCCGTGGACGGGGGACGCCTGGCGAAGCTCTGACACGGATTGGCCGCAAAAAATTCAAGAAAACATCTTGGAACGATGTTGTTCCTGGGCGATTGGGAGTGCGCCGGCGGCGGGCATGCGGCGCGACCGCGCCCGCCCGGCCATTTCCAGGAGCCTTGTCCATGATCACCCTCCCCGAACTGCCGTACGCCTATGACGCCCTGTCGCCGACGCTCTCGGCTGACATCCTGCACGTCCACCACGACAAGCATCACGCCAAGTACGTGGAGACCGCCAACAAGCTCGCGCCGGAGCACGGCCTGGAGGGCCGTAGCCTGGAAGAGATCATCGCCGAGGCCGAGCGCCAGGGCCTGACCAAGCTGTTCAACAACGCCGCCCAGGCCTGGAACCATGCCTTCTTCTGGGACTGCATGGCGCCCGCGCGCCGGGATCCGCAGGGCGAGCTGGCGGCTGCGATCGGCCAGGCGTTCGGCGGCTTGGCGGGCCTGAAGGAGAAGTTCGTGCAGGAGGGCGCGGACCACTTCGCCTCGGGCTGGGTGTGGCTCGCCGCCGAGGGCTCGGCGCTGACGGTGCTGTCGACCCATGACGGCGGCACGCTGGCGCACGACCCGCGCACTCCGCTCCTGGTCTGCGACGTCTGGGAGCATGCCTACTACCTGGACTACAAGCAGGACCGGAAGGCGTTCCTGGAGCGCTGGTTCGACAACATCGTCAACTGGGCGTTCGCCGAGGCGCAGTACGCTGCGGCGCTGGGCCGCCAGGAGCCCTGGACGTTCCGGATGGCGGCGTAACCGCCGGGCCGGAACGCCCCCTCAGTCAGCTTCGCTGACAGC
>CBJNAS010000134.1:0-7957 GCA_966434565.1 uncultured Phenylobacterium sp. | reverse complement strand
CCGGTCTGGACGATGTTGTCCGCCCCGGCGGACGAGGCGGTCGCCGTCGCGACCGCCGCGGAGCCGCCGTTCACCGTGACGTCGGCCAGGGCGGGCCCCGCCCCCGCCAGGGCAGCGAGCGTCGCCACCGAGGCGCCGAGACGCAGCCGCCGCGCCAGGCCCGGCTCCCTCGTCCGCGCCACACCACCGTCGACCCGCAAAGACATTCGATCACCCCTCCGGATTTCAGCGGCGATCGGTCGAATGAGATTGTGGTCCGCCCATGGCGGTACCAGACGAAGGTGGTGTCGAATGCGGCGCCGGTTGGCGAACGGATTTCAAATCGAAACTGAAAACCGTCGTATATTGCAGAACCAGGGCATCCAATACTCGGCAAAAACGCGCGCCAGGTCCGAACTGCCTAGCGGAAATCGTGTCCACATCTCATCAAACGTAACCAAACGATGTCTTGTATTGCCGAAACCGGCTCCGCTCCCCGGCCCGTGTCTCGACCATGTCCGCCGCGTCGCTTCCTGGCGTCGGCATTTCACAGCCCGCGATTTGCAGCGCGGCGGGCGGACGGCGAACCTCGCGCAGCAGGGACGCCTCCCCCCTTCTGTCGCGAAACCATTTGAGGCGAACATGCAGATTCCGAGCAGCACGGTGAATTACGAGGTCCAGGTGCAATATGCCGGCGGTCCGCCCGGGACGCCCGACGCCGACCACGACGGACAGGCCGCGCCCTCGGCCGGAAGCGCGTCCGGCCCCTCGGGTCCGGCGCCCTCGCCCGCCGCCTCTCCCGGCGACCAGTTCGACAGCACCACCCTGGGCGGGCTGCTGGCCTTGCAACAGCAGCCCCCGCAGACCGGGCCCGCCGCCCCCGACGGCGCCGGCGGCTCCCACCCGCACCATCACGGACACCACCACGGCCACCACCACCCGGCGGGCGGCCCAGGCGGAGTTCAGGGGGCCGGAGTTCAGGGGGCGGGCATTCAGGGCGCGGACGTCCAGGCGGCCGCCAGCGGGGTCGCGGACGCGGCGAGCGAGAGCCAGCAGGCCTGAGACTCACACGCCGGCGCGGCCAGCCCCCGCGCCGGCTCCGGCTGGGCCGCCCCCGCTCCAGCGGCGCTGGAATGTGTCCCCTCGTCCGTGAGACTGTTGCGAGGAGACGACTCTCTGTCGCAAACGCCGGACGAAACCCCGCAAGATGATGTCACTCGTCGCCAACGCGCTTCCCGCGCGTCACATCCTGGTCGTCGACGACGACACGGCCCTGCGCGAGCAGATCGTCGTCTATCTGAACGACCACGGATACCGCACCCATGCGGCCGGCGCGGCGCCCGCCATGGAGGAGATCCTCGCCGCCGAGCCGATCGATCTGGTCATTCTCGACGTCATGCTGCCGGGCGAGGACGGCCTGTCCATCTGCCGCCGGCTGGCCGACCGCGGCGGACCCGCCATCGTGATGATGAGCGCGATGGGCGAGGAGGTGGACCGGGTGCTGGGACTGGAGCTCGGCGCCGACGACTACCTGCCCAAGCCCTGCAGCCCGCGCGAGCTCCTGGCCCGCATCCGCGCCGTGATGCGCCGGGTCGAGGAGGTGCGCAGCGGCGCGCCGCGGCGCGGCAAGCTCTACCACTTCCTCGGCTTCACCGTGGACGCACAGCGCCGCCAGGTGCGCGCACCCTCCGGCGCGACCATCCTGCTCACCGCCGGCGAGTTCTCGCTGCTGGGCGCCTTCCTCGACCATCCGCAGCGGATCCTGTCGCGCGAGGAACTGCTGGAGCTGGCGCGGGGCGGCGACGCCGACGTCTTCGACCGCGCCGTGGACGTGCAGATCAGCCGGCTCCGGCGTAAGCTCCATGCCTGCATCGAGGGCGAGATCATCCGCACCTTCCGCGGGGCCGGCTACATGTTCGACGCCAAGGTCACACGGCCATGACCGCCCGCCGACGACGGCGGCTGCCGGCGCACGCGCCGATCAGCCTGCAGCTCGTCGCCCTGCTGCTCGCCGTCCTGGTCCTCGCCCAGGCGATCAGCGTCGGCACCATCGTGCTGATGCCGCCGCCCAGGCCCGCGCTCTACCGCCTGCCCGACGTGGCCGCGGCGCTGCGCGGGGGGCCGCTGCAGCCGCGCTGGGGCCGCCCCCTGCAGCGGACCCAGACGGCCGCGCTTCCGGCCGACCTGCGCGCCGCCGCGCCAAGCCGCGCGCACCTCACGCCGCAGCTGGCGGTCGAGCTCGGAGCCCCGGCCGCGGCGGTAAGGCTGGTGGAGTACGGCCCTTCGCCGGAATGGCGCCTGCTGCACTGGATGCGCCGCCGCCCGCCGCATGACAGCGGCCCGCCCGACGACCGCGCGCCGGGCGCATTCTTCGACCGCGCGGACGGTCCGCTGGCCAGGCATCATCATCCGGGCGGGCTGGCCGTGTTCGGCGAATTCGCCGCGGCCTACCAGCCGCAGCCCGGCGGCCCCTGGACGGTCGTGCGCTCCATGCCCGAGGGCTTCCTGACCGATTGGCAGGTCCGCACCTCGCTGTGGCTGCTGGCCGGCCTGCTGATCCTGGCGCCCGCGGGCTATCTCTTCGCCCGCCGCATCACCGCGCCCCTCAAGCGCTTCGCCGACGCCGCCGAGGCGCTGGGCCGCGATCCGCACGGGCCGCTGATGACGCTCAGCGGCCCCGCCGAGATCGGCGCGGCCGCCCAGGCCTTCAACGAGATGCAGGTCCGCTTGCGGCGCTACATCGACGACCGCACCGCCATGGTGGGCGCCATCTCCCACGACCTGCGCACGCCGCTGGCGCGCATCCGCTTCAAGATCGAGGCCGCCCCGCCACACGTGCGCGAGGCGGTGCTGCGCGACGTCGGCCAGATGGAGCAGATGATCGGGGCGGTGCTGGCCTTCATCCGCGACGAGGGCGCGTCTCGCCAGCGCGAGGAGTTCGACCTGCTCTCGCTGCTCGAGTGCGTCGTCGACGACGCGGCCATGGTGGGCGGCGACGTCGAGCTGGTGAGCGGCGCGCCGGTCACCATCCACGGCGACCCGGTCGGCCTGCAGCGGCTGTTCGAGAACCTGATCGACAATGCGGTGAAGTATGGCGGCGAGGCCCGCGTGAGCGTTCGCCAGTCCGCTGAGAAGGGGGCAGGTGAGATGGCGGTCGTCGAGATCGCCGACCGCGGGCCCGGCGTCAGCCCCGCGGACCTGGCGCGGGTGTTCCAGCCCTTCTTCCGGACAGACCGATCCCGGAACCTGGACAATGCCGGCGTCGGCCTGGGCCTGCCGATCGCCCGGGCGACGGCGCGCGCGCACGGCGGCGACGTCGAGCTGGTTCCAGGTCCCGCCGGCACGGTGGCGGTCGTCACCCTGCCGACGCTCCGGCCGCTGACGCGCGCCGACCGCTTCGCCCAGCACGGCTGAGCCGGCCGCTGGAACGCGGAGCCGGAGCGGCCCGTTGTCATTTGGCAGGGCCAGAGGGAGCTTCGGCCGCCATGGGCGAAGAACCGCACTTGAAGCGCCGTTCGGCGGAGGCGCGCAGTTTCGAGGACTGCCGCACTATCGACGTGGCTGACGAGCAAGCGATGCGCTTCTGGTCCGAGCGCCTGGGGGTCAGCCAGGAAGCGCTCGCCGAGACGGTGCGCCAGGTCGGTCCCAACACCACTGCGGTAGCGCTCAAGCTGGAAGCCCCGCAGAAGGACCGCGTGCCGCCACCGAGCTTCGCGCCAAGGTAGGCTTTCGCCGTCGCACCGCGTTTGCGCAGTCGACTCGAGGCGCGGTCCAGTCCGTCGCCGGCAGACGCATGGCCAGGCCGCCCTCTCCCCTCGGTGTCTCGCTTCGCTGGGACGCGTGGTGATCACCTATCTGCGCTGCTGGGAGCGCCGGGCCCAGCCGGACATCGCGCCGCGCTGCCGGTTGCTGCTGGCCTTGCGCGCGACCTCGCCGTCCGAGGATTCGACGACGTGCAAGGCCGGCGCGGCCTCAGGATGCGACCAGGCGTTGATCCAATGGCGACCGTGCCAGAGCTCAGCCGCTTGTCCTTCGCGAAATTGCTGTGCTGCAGCTTGCGCCTCTTCGTCGCTGCTTGCGAGGAATTCAAATCGACCAATACGACGACCGACCTTGTCGATCGTGTATATCTGGTAGTTCTGCATATTGAATTCCGATATCGTTCAATCCAAGAACAGTAATTCATGGCAGACGAGTGGAAATCCGATCTGCCCAGCGCCCGACATAGGCGAAAATATCTTCATCACCCGAACATGTACTTAGATGGACTCAGCAGCGGCCGGGACGGTCGCGGCCGCGCGTGGGCGCGAACGAGCGTTCGACGTGGAGGTCCGCGGGGCGGCCTTGGGCGGACAGCCAGTCCACGAGATGGCGGCCGATGAGCACCGCCTCGTCCCGCGTGCGCACCGTCCCAAGGAAACTCTCGCGGTGCTTCACCGCCCAGGCGCCGTCCGCCTGGAGCGTGACGCTGATACGCTCGACCATTCCGTCTCCTCACGAAGATCAGGCAACTCCCACCCCTGGCGGCATGGGACCAGCGTGCCTGTACCCGATCAGCGAGAGCGCGGCTGGACGCGCGGCCCAAACGAAAACCCGCCGCCCCAAGCCAAGCCATTCACCTTGGTTTAAAATTGCAATCACGAATAATTCAGTTCACGCGACTGCTGGTTACAGACGACGACCAATACCTCCGCGCACAGGCCATCAAGCTTGTCTGCTTAACGAGAGTTAAAAACTTCGGGTATGCTCAAAATGTGCCGCTGAGGCCGGAACAGACGCCCTTATTCTGTGGTTCGAGGCGCATTCCCGGTCGCGGAGGCGGACCGGGCGCCCCCACGCCCATGCAGGACGAGACGGAGAGACGACCATGGCCGACACCCCCTCCCCTGAAGAGAACGCGCGCGGCAAGGCCGGCGCGGCTGCGCCGGCGAAGTCCGGCGACGAGACCCGCCGCACCATAGGCGAAGCCGAAAGGAGCTTCGAAGCCGGCCGGCGCGAGGCTGCAGACCGCGCTCGCGAAGCCCAGAACGTGGCCGACAAGACGGCCGAGGCCGGCGCCGACGCGATGCGCGCCAACGGCGAGATGCTCAGGCAGAACATCGAATCCGCCGAGCAGGTGGTCCAGGCCGCCGTCGAGGTCGGAATGGCCGGGGTGGAGGGCTTCACCCGAACCGTGTCGCGCACCTTCGCGGGGTCCCGCGAAGACGGCGAGCTGAGCGATCAGTTCAGCCGCAACATGCGCGCGATCTCCCAGGCGAGCCCGTCGCTGACGCGCGTGACGCAGGAGGCCTCCCGCGCCTGGCTAGGCCTGATCAAGCAGAGCTTCCGCAGCAACCTGGAGGCCATGGGCGAGCTCATCCGGTGCCGGAGCGTGCCGGACATGATGGCCCTGCAGGCCAGGGTGATGCGCGACAATCTCCGCTATGCGGTGGACGCCGGCCAGACGGTGGTCGACGCCTCGATCGGGGCGATGGACGAGGCCAAGCGCGCAATTTCCGCTGCAGGCCCGCCGACGCAGCCCCCGCGCGGCGGATAGCGCCTTCACGAGGCGTCTCCACGGTCCGAGGGGGAGCGCACAGCCGGGCGCTCCCGCCTCTGGCGAAGCGGCGAGGGGCTTTCTAAATGCTGGTCTTGGATCGCAGCCCGAGGCATCGTCGTGAGTTCGCCCCTTCCCCGGCCATCGAGCCCGCGCCGCGGGCCTGGCGCCCTGGTCGGCGTCACCGAGGAGATGATCGGCGGACTGGTGCACGCCTTCTACGGCAAGATCCGGCAGGACCCGGAACTGGGGCCCATCTTCGAGCGGGCCATCCCGCAGGACGGCTGGGCGCCCCACCTCGCGAAGATGTGCGACTTCTGGTCCTCGGTCATGCTGGCGACCGGCCGGTTCGACGGCGCGCCGATGCCGGCGCACATCCGCTTGCCCGAAATCCAAGGCCACCACTTCGCGCGCTGGCTGGGGCTGTTCCGCGAGGCCGCCGCCGAGGTCTGCCCGGCCGAGGCCGCCCAGGCCTTCATTGGCCGGGCGGAGATGATCGCCGAGAGCCTGAAGCTGGGCATCGCCGCCAGCCGCGGCGAGCTGCCGCCGCTGCGCGACCACGCCTGAACCCCCGTCTTGCAACTCAGGCCGCGCTCGGCTAGGCGGGGCGGCGTCACGGGTCGGCGAACACCATCGTCGGACCGTGGACATTCGCGCCGGCGCCCGGAAGGGCTGAACGGGAACACGGTGAGGCGCCCCGCCAAGGCGTCGAGACCGAGGCTGTCCCTGCAACTGTGAGCGGCGAGCGCGGCCAGCACGGGGTGTGGATTCCCAAGTCCACGCCGCAGCCACTGGGGCCCTCTCGGCCCTGGGAAGGCGCCGGCCGCGCGACGACCCGCGAGCCAGGAGACCGGCCGGCGCGAGTCGCTCTCGTCGGGTCCAGGGGATGGCCACGGCGCGGCCCAGCCGCATGAGCGACGACGAGCGGCGGGAGCCGCTCCGGTTCGCGTGACGGGCGCCGGGGCGTCCGCCCGGAGCGTGCGCCGCCGCCTTGCGCGGAGGCTCCTGCAGTTGTCGCGACGACCCCGGGGGCATGAACCATGTTACGTCTTCTCGCGAGCGGCTGGCTGCTCGCGTTCGCCACCTCGACCGCCGCCCAGGCGGCCGCGCCTGCCGGCGCATCCGATATCCAGCTCGAGGGCGTCGTCGTCACCGCCTCGCGCCTGGACCTGCTGGGCAAGGCGCTCTCCGCCAGCCAAGGCAGCGTGACCGCCAAGGAGATCGAGCTTCGGCCGATCCTGCGCATCGGCCAGCTCTACGAGACGATCCCCGGCCTGGTCGTCACCATCCACTCCGGCGAGGGCAAGGCCAACCAGTACCTGCTGCGCGGCTTCAACCTCGACCACGGCACCGACTTCGCCAGCTTCGTCGACGGCATGCCGGTCAATCGCCCGACCAACGCCCACGGCCAGGGCTACTCCGACCAGAACTTCCTGATCCCGCAGCTGGTGGACGGCATCGACTACACCAAGGGCCCCTACTACGCCGACGTCGGCGACTTCGGCGCGGTCGGCTCCGCCCAGGTGCGTCTCGCGAACGAGCTGCCGAGCCAGGTCTCGGCCAGCATCGGCACGCTGCGGGACCAGGCGGTCTTCGTCAGCGGGACGCGTCATATCTCGCCGCAGGACCGGCTCTGGGGGGCGGTCGATCTGGCGCACATCGACGGGCCCTGGTCGCCGCCGGCCGATTTCCGCCGGATCCGCGCGGCGGCGCGCTTCAGCCACGGCGCGCCGGCGCAGGGCTTCAGCTTGACCGCCATGTACTACGCCAGCCGCGGCGCCATGCAGACGGACCAGCCGCGGCGGGCGATCGAGCAGGGCCTGATCGGCCGCTTCGGCGTGCTCGATCCCAGCGACGCCAGCCGCTCGGAGCGGTTCAGCCTCTCTGGGCGATACGCCGCCGAGGGGGACGGTTGGCGGCTGAAGGCGGGCGGCTACTGGATCCGGGCGCGGATGACGCTGTGGAACGACTTCACGCACCTGCTGGACGATCCGGTCAACGGCGACCAGGAGCAGCAGGACGAGGCCCGCAACACCCTGGGCGGCGAGGTCGCCCTCTCCTGGGACGCCCGGCCGCTCGGGTTTGCGACCGAGACGACGGTCGGCCTGCAGGAGCGGCATGACGCCGTCTTCCTGGACAAGCGGCACACCGCCGGGCGCGCGGTGCTCGACTACTGCGTCGCCGCGGCGCTTGCCCCGGCGGACCGGCCGGCCCCTGCGGACGCTCACGCCAGCCCGATCGCCCAGGCCTTCGCCGCCGTGGACGGCGCCTGCAACGCCGACCGCGTCCGGCTGAACGACCTCGCCCTCTACGCCCAGACGGTGATCCACTGGACGCCCTGGCTGCGCACCGAACTGGGTGTTCGCGAGGAGGCCTACGCCGCCCGCGACCAGAGCCTCGTCGCCGGGTCCGACGACGCCGCCAGCCAGATGCTGTTCCAGC
>CBJNAS010000133.1:0-8005 GCA_966434565.1 uncultured Phenylobacterium sp. | reverse complement strand
AAGCTCCTGGGTGGCGACAGCCCTGCGCATCGGTGCGCGGCGGGCGGCGGCCGGGTCGGGTGCGGGCAGTCCGTGGGCGAGCTCGCCTGCGACGAGCGGGGCGGCGAAGGAGGTGCCGCGCACCGCCGTGAACCCGCCGCCGGCTTCGGCCGCCGCCATCTGCGCGCCGGGCGCGGCGAAGGCGACGTAGGCGCCGCGGCCGGCTTCGGGCAGGGCCTGGCGGCGGGCGTCGACCCCGGTCACCGCCACTACGCCGGGATAGGCCGCCGGGTAGAGCGGCGGGGCGGCCGGGCCGTCGTTGCCGACGTCGGCGACCAGCAGCACGCCCTGGGCGACCAGGCCCTTCACCGCCGCGCCCAGCAGCAGGTTGGGCGGGCCCACCAGGCTGATGTTGATCACGCCGACGCGGTTCCTGGCCAGCCAGCCGAGGCCCTGGACGATGGCCGCGGCCGAGCCGCCCGCCGGCGTGGGGCCATAAACGTCGGCCACCAGCCGGCTCGCGCCGGGCGCGGCCCCGCGGAAAGCGCCCGCCGCGCCGGCCAGCAGCGAGGCCACGGCGGTGGCGTGGGCGCTGACCTGGGCGCCGCCGGGGGCGAAGGCCTGCTGGGTGAGCCGCGCGCCGCGCAGCGCCGGGTGGCGCGCGTCCGCGGAGCCGTCGACCAGGCCCAGGCGCAGGGCGTGCGGCGGGCGGGGGGCGGCGGGCGGCGCGGCAGGCGCGCTTCCCACGCTCTCGCCGCTCTCCTGATAGAGGTGGTCGAAGTCGTACTGGCCGGCGGGATCGAGGGCGCGCAGCTGCGCCACCGCCTCGCGGGCGGAGACCCCTTCGGGCGCCCTCAGGACCACGCTGTCCAGGCCGAGCTCGGGCGAGCCGATGCGGCGGGCGAGGCGGAAGCCGGCGCGGCGCGCGGCCTCCAGCGCCTGGGGCGAAGGCGCCAGCGCCAGGACCTCGCCGCGCACCACGGGCGCGCCGTGGTCGTCGGCCTCCACCGCTTCGGGGTGGTCGCGGATCAGCCGCTGGGCGGCGAGCCGGCGCAGGTCGCTGAGCCCAGCCTGGGTTGTTCCGGCCAGATCCTGGGCGAGCGGGCGGACCGGCCTGGCCAGGGGCTCGCGCGGCAGGTCGGGCAGCGCGCCGCCGGGCAGGCCGTGGCTCACGCCGCCCAGGGTGCCGCCCAGTCCTCCGCCGCCCAGCAGCTGCGCGCTGGCGGGCGTGGCGGCCAGCAGGGCTGCGGCCGAAAGGGCGGGCCAGGCGGCGCGGGGGGGAGGAGGCTTTCTCATGCGCTGCCGATCTCCAGCATGGCGATTCTGTCGGATTTAAGGGATGAAACGTTCGGTCGGCGTCGTTTCATTCATGACAGGGCCTGGTTCTTGGATCCCGTCCAGCGACAGATCGTCGAGCTCCTGCCCAGGCTGCGCCGCCTGGCTCGGGTGCTGGCCCGCGAACCGGCGGACGCCGACGACCTGGTGCAGCTGACCGTGGAGCGCGCGCTGCTGGCGCGCGGCCAGTGGCGTCCGGGGACCAGGCTCGACAGCTGGATGTTCCGCATCATGAAGAACGCCTGGATCGACGAGACCCGCGCGCGCCGCCGCCGCGGCGCCGTGCTGGCGCCGGAGGCGGAGGGGGAGCACGTCGGCGACGCGGGCGCCCGCGCCGTCGAGGCCCGGCTCGAGGCCGCCGAGGTGGAGCGCGCGATCGCCCGCCTGCCGGAGGAGCAGCGGCTCGCCGTGGCCCTCGTGCTGGTCGACGGGCTCTCCTACAAGGAAGCGGCCGAGGTGCTGGAGGTCCCGCAAGGCACGCTCACCAGCCGCCTGGTGCGCGGCCGCGCGGCCCTGCTGGCGAGCCTGGGGGAGGTGTGATGGACCCCGACGAGATGCTGATGGCCTATGTCGACGACGAGCTGGCGCCCGACCAGCGCGAGTCCTTCGAGCGGCGGCTGGCGGCGGATCCGGCCCTGCAGCAGGCGGTGGCGCGCCAGCGGGCGCTGCGGGCCCGGCTCGCGGCGGCCTTCGACCCGGTGCTGGAGGAGCCCGTGCCGCTCTCCCTGACGCTGGCGGCGCAGGCGGCGAACGAGCCGCGTCGCGGCGGCTGGCGCGCGCCGCAGTGGGCGGACATGGCGGCCTGCCTGGCGCTGGGCGTCATCGCCGGACGCGCGGCCTGGCCGACCTCCGGAGCCTTGGAGACCCGCGAGGGCGCCCTGGTCGTCCACGGCGCGCTCGCCCGGGCGCTCGACCAGCAGCTGGCGGCCGACGCCGGTCCGGTGCGGATCGGCGTCAGCTTCCGGAGCACGGACGGCCGCTGGTGCAGAACCTTCCAGAGCGCGCCCGACCGGCTGGCGGGGCTCGCCTGCCGCGAGCCGCAGGGCTGGGCGGCCCGCGCCCTGGCGACGTGGAGGCCGCAGCCGCAGGCCGGCTACCGCACCGCGGGCAGCGAGACGCCGGCGCCGGTGCTGGCGGCTGTCGACGCGGCGATCTCCGGCGCGCCGCTGGACGCCGCCGCCGAGCGCGCCGCCCGCGACCGCGGCTGGAAGCCCTGAGGGAGGGGAGACGATGGCCGCGCCGATGAAGGTGGGAATCGACCGCGGCGCCCTGCATGGCCGCTACCTGGTGCTGCGCCAGTGGCGGGACGGCAAGTCGGTGCAGGTGGAAGGCTGAGGTCCATCGTCGCCGGCCGCACGGTTCGCGCCTGAACTTCGCTTGCCAATCTACCAGGAGTGGTGAGACCTTGAGTGTGGACGCCCGGCGCGAGCGGCGCGCCGGCTCCATGGAGGGGCGCTCCCATGGCCACCCTAGTCGTTTGTCTGGACGGAACGAACCAGGTCAAGACCCAGGCTCATCCGACCAATGTCGCCCTGATCTTCGATGCGCTCGGCGGCGCGGTCGAGGCCGCCGCCGGGGACGCCGGCTCGTACGAGACGGTGCTGCCGGCCGGCGCGGGGCGGGGCAAATACCTGCCCGGCGTCGGAACCCAGGGCAATGCCGTCCTGAAGGTGCTGGGCGCGGCGTTCGGCGACGGGATCGCCGAGCCGATCGTGCGCGGCTACACCTTCCTGTCGCGCAACTATGCCCGGGGCGACGACATCTACATCGTGGGCTTCAGCCGCGGGGCGACGGCGGCCCGCGCGCTCGCGGGCTTTGTGGTCGGCAAGGGCCTGCTCAACGCCGAGACCTATGATCCGCAGGACAAGGACGCGGCCTATGTGCGGGCGATCGCGGCCTGGTACCAGCACCGCGAGCCCCACCCGAACTTCGCCCAGCAGGCGCGGCTCGAGCTGATCAGCGGGACCATCGGCCGAAAGGTTTCGAAGCTGGCCGATACGGACTTCACCACGCCGCCCGATGTTCGCGCCGTCGGGGTGTTCGACACCGTCAGCTCGCTCGGCCTGCCGCACCTGGATTCCGACGGCGCCGCCAAGTTCGACTTCTCGATCTGCGACACCGCCCTCAGCCCCAAGGTCCTGAACGGCTTCCATGCCCTGGCGGCGGACGAGTCGCGCGACCTGTTCAGCCCGACCTTCTGGGCCGAGCGCCAGGGCGTGACGCAGCAGATCTTTCCGGGAACCCATTCCAACGTCGGCGGCGGCTATCCCGAGCGCGGCCTGTCGGACGGCGCGCTCGCGTGGATGCTGGACCGGCTGGTGGGCGCGGGCCTGCCGGCGAACCCAACCCGGATCCTTCCGGCCATCAGCCCGAACGCGCTCGATCCCGCCCGCGACGACGGCGCGAGCTTCCCCTTCAACCACACGCCGCGGCGTCCGCGCGCCTTTCCCGCCTGCGCCAGGGTCGCCCCGTCGCTTGAGGATCGCCGGAAGGGAAAGGTCGAGATTCTGCCGGATCCGCTCGCCAAGGCCTATGTCCCGGTCGGCGTCTATGCGGATGGCTCGCCGTTGCTGTAGTCATTCTGACGCTTGGCGAACAATCGCCAGAGCCGCCCAAGACGCGAAAGGCCGCCCGTTGTCGGGGCGGCCTTTCCATAGTCGGACCGCAGAGCGGCTTACGACCCTAGCCTAATCAGAGGCTCAGGCGCAGACCCCACTAGCGGAGGTCCAGGTCGCGGTAACCGCGCTGAGGCCGTTGCTATGAGACACTGGATCACCTCCTTTCAGCTGTTGCACAGGGACTGCGAATATGGCGCGCGCAACGCCAGGCCGCAAATGGCCCCTCAGGGGGGAGGGCGCGCAATCGTGTGAGGTGGTCGAAGCGCAGGCAGACGTGCGCGTTCGGCCAGGCTCATGCGCCGCCTGAGCGCCTGGACGGGGCTGTCCAGCCGGTCGAGGGCCTCGATCGTGGCGCGGTAGCCCGCGGCCACGGCGGGCGCATAGGCGCTCCAGTCGCGGATCTCGATCCTGCCGGTGGCGGGCTGGATCAGGACGTCGGTGGCCTGGCGAGCGGCGGCGAGGTCGCGGCCGGAGGAGACGGTGGCCGCGCGCATCAGCAGGGAGACGATCGGCGGGCCCCGGCGCCACTGCCCCGAGCGGATCCAGCGCCAGGCGGACTCCGGGCGGGCGACGTCGTCGGCGGTGATGTTGCGGTCGCCGGTGACGTCGACGCCGACGATCGGGCCCAGCTGGGCCGCGCGCATCACGTCGGCCGGAAAGTTCTTCAGCACCGCCCCGTCCACCAGCACGTTCTCGCCGTCGGTGGCCGGCGGCATCACGCCGGGCAGGGCGACGCTGGCCCGCAGCGCCTTCCAGACCAGGCCCCGCCGGTGGATGTGATAGGCGCCGGTGGTGAGGTTGGCCGAGAGGCAGAAGAACGGGCGCCACAGGTCGGCGATCTCCGCCTGGCCGAAGTGCTCGATCAGCCGCTCGCTCACCTTGTGGCCGCGGGTCATGGCCAGGATCGGCAGGGCGATGTCGTCGAGCGGGCTGGAGTCCACGAAGGCGGTGCGGATGCGGTGGTCGAGCTCCTCGTCCTCCCAGCCCATGGCGACGCCCGCCGCGACGATGCCGCCCATCGAGACGCCGCAGAGAAAATCGATCGGGACCTTGCGCTCGCGCAGCGCGCGCATGGCGCCCACGTGGGCATAGGCGCGCGCGCCGCCGCCGGAGAGCACCACGCCCACTGACTGGCCGGTCAGCACGCGCGCCAGGCGCTGGATGTCGGAGAGGTCGCCGCGGCGGATGTGGAACAGCCGCGCCGGCTGGGCGCCGTCCATCCAGTCCTCCGAGCCGCTCGGCCGCTTGATGTCCGGCGGCTGCAGCAGGATCAGGTCCACCAGCTGCTGGGCCTGCAGCGGGGCGGCGAAGGCGCCGTTGGGCGGGACCGCGGGCGGCTTGCGGTCGCCGCGGCCCACCCGGAACAGCCGGTCCACCTGGCGCGAGACCTACTGGCGCCAGCCGTTCTCGGGAACCTCGGCGACATAGAGCACGAAGTCGTGGGTGCGCTCGACCTCGGAGAACCATTCGATCGGCGCGCTGGCCGCCTCGGCGCCGACCACGGTGACGGTGTAGTCGAGCCGCTCGATCTCGGCCGCGATCCGCTCGACCAGCGGCCGCAGCGGGCCGGGCTGGCCGACGGGGGTGAAGCCGTAGACCGACGGCTCGCCCACCGTGCCGCGGGCGACCTCCTGGCGGGTGCGCAGGATCATCAGCCGGGCGAGCTCGGTCATCACCGAGGGATCGCCTTCGCAGGCGTCGAAGAAGACCTCGGCCGGCAGCGCGAAGATCTCGCAATCGCGCAAGGCCACGACATCGGCGGAATGCGGGGCGCCGGCCACCAGCGCCATCTCGCCAGCGGGCTCGCCCGGGCGGATCACGCCCAGGAAGTGCGGCTCGTGCCCGTTCTCGTGGCGGAAGGCGCCGAGGCGGCCGCTCCGGAGACAGAAGAGCTGATCCGCCGCCTCGCCGGCGGCGTAGAGCTTCTCTCCGCCCGGCAGGGAAAACCAGGCGGTCTCCGCCTGCACCACTTCCTTGCGGAAGAGGCGCGCCAGCGCCGAATCGGCGGGAATCTCCGGGAGCCTGCCCACGATGGAGGCAGACTAACCCGAGCGCTGGCCGCCCGTCACGGCATAGCTCAAGGCAGCGCAGCCGCGGCGGCGCGACCTTTGGCCCATCTCCCGCGTTTCGCGTCCAGCCCTTCCGGAGTGTCCGCATGAGCAATCCCATCGTCGACCCGCTGGTCGAGGTCGTCGACACCAGCCCGACCAGCGACCTGGTGCGTATCGAGGCGACCCTGGAAGGCGCGGTCACCGTCGTGCTGGATCGCCCGGAGCACCGCAATGCGCTGAACGCGGACCTGATCTCGGCGCTGGAGGAGGCGTTCCGCACCCTGGCCGGGGCGGAGGGCGTGCGGGTGGTCTTCCTGCGCGGCGCCGGCGGCGCCTTCTGCGCCGGCGCCGACGTGGACGGCATGCGCCAGGCCCTGGAGCGCACCGAGGGCGAGAACCGCGAGGACGCCATGGCCTTAGCCCGCATGTTCAAGGCGCTCTGGGACCTGCCGCAGCTGACGGTGGCCCTGGTGGAGGGCGCGGCGTTCGGCGGCGGGGCCGCGTTCGCGGGGACCTGCGACCTGGCGGTGGCCACTGCCGATGCGCGCTTCAGCTTTTCGGAGGCGAAGCTGGGCCTCTTCCCCGCGGCGATCGCGCCCTTCGTCGTCCAGGCTATCGGGCCGCGGCAGGCGCGCGCGCTGTTCGCCACGGCGCGGGTGTTCGATGCGGCCTACGCCGAGCGCATCGGCCTGGTGACCGAAGTGGTCCCCGACGCCGCCGCCCTGGACGCGGCGCACGATCGTATCGTCCGCGAGATCCTCGCCTGCGCCCCAGGCGGGGTGGCCGAGGCCAAGCGGATGGTGTCGGACGTCTACGCGCGGGAGATCGACCACGAGTTGATGGAGATGATCGCCCGCCGCATCGCCGCGGCCCGGGTGAGCGAGGAGGGCCAGGAGGGCGTGCGCGCCTTCCTCCAGCGCCGCAGGCCGCGCTGGGCGGCCGGCAACGGCGCGCCGGTCTGACGGCGCGCTGGATAAGGCCTGTGGGGGCGCGGTTGCGGCCGCATCGCGAGAGCACGGCGCTTTCGACATCGACCGCCTTTGTCGCGGCCGGCGATCGGCTATCCTTGTCCGATCTCAGGCACGGGAGGCTCGCATGCGGGTCAACGCCCTCGACCACGTCAACATCCGCACCCGCGACGTGCAGCGCTCCGCCGAGTTCTATGCGGAGCTACTGGGGCTGGAGATCGGCCCCACGCCGTCGATCATCCCGGCGGACCAGGTGCGCTGGCTGTATGACCATGGCGGCCGGCCGATCATTCACCTGCGCGCCTTCGACTGCGACCCGGGCCCGACCGGTCCGATCGACCATGTGGCGCTCAACTGCACCGGCAAGGCCGAGCTGGTCGAGCGGCTGAAGGCGCGCGGCGCGGACTTCAGCGTCTCCGATGTGATGTCCGGCATGACGCAGATCTTCATCAGGGACCCGCACGGCGTCCTGCTCGAGCTGAACTTCGTCGAGGACTAAAACGTCATCGGTCGAGGCCGCATGCCCTTGCACATGATCAAGCTCTGCGTCGGCTGCGACACGGTGGAGGAGCTGGTCGCCTGGCACGCCGGCGGCCGGCCGTGGATCATGCACACCCGCCAGACGCCCAAGCGTGCGGTGGAGATCCTGGGCGGCGGCTCGCTCTACCGGGTGTTCAAGGGCGTGATCCTCTGCCGCCAGCGGATTCTCGACATCGCGACGGTGGTGGAAGGGGCGAACGCCCGCTGCGAGGTGACGCTCGACCCGCAGATCGTGCGCGTCGCCCCTGCGCCCCGGCGGGCCTTCCAGGGCTGGCGCTACCTGGACGCCAGGGACGCGCCCGACGACCTGGCCGCCGAGCTCGCCGCCGAGGTCCCGGCCGAGCTCGCCCGGCAACTACGGGAGCTGGGGGCGTGGTAGGGCGAGGGGACGAGTTGCACAGATCTCCTTTGGCCGTCACGGCCCGCCATGTTCTGAGCGGACGTTCGGAATGTCGGCTGGGGGTGGGAAGTGCGCCTCCCTCTCCCGCGACGCGGGAGAGGGGGACCGTCCGCC
>CBJNAS010000132.1:0-8029 GCA_966434565.1 uncultured Phenylobacterium sp. | reverse complement strand
CCGCTGTTCGTCTGCCTGCTGATCGGCGTGATCCTGATCATGGGCGGCCTGCAGTTCTTCCCCGCTCAAGCCCTCGGTCCGATCGTCGAGCACTTCCAGGTGCTGAACGCGATCGCCGGCCGCTGACCTCTTCGGAGCTCCGAAAACCCATGTCCGTCGCAACCGCCGATCATCTCGGCGCCAAGCGCAGGTCGACGATCGCCGGGACGGCGCTGTCGCCCAGCGTCATGAACCGCGCGATCCGCGATTCATTCGTCAAGCTCGACCCGCGCAAGCTGGCCCGCAATCCGGTGATCCTGGCCACCGAGATCACGGCGGCGCTGGCCACCGTCTCGACGATCTACGACTTCGCGACCAACGCGAACCCGTGGTGGGCGCTGCAAGTCGCGCTGTGGCTCTGGTTCACGGTGCTGTTCGCCAACTTCGCCGAGAGCATCGCCGAGGGCCGCGGCAAGGCCGCCGCCGACGCGCTGCGCGCCCAGCGGGTGGACGTAAAGGCCAAGCTGCTCACAGATCCCGCGACCCGTTCCTGGACCGCGGCCTCGGCGCATAAGCTGAAGAGCGGCGACGTCGTCCTGGTCGAGACCGGCGACATGATCCCCTCGGACGGCGACATCATCGAGGGCGTGGCCTCGGTCAACGAGGCGGCCATCACCGGCGAATCCGCGCCCGTCATCCGCGAGAGCGGCGGCGACCGCTGCGCGGTGACCGGCGGCACGACTGTCGTGTCTGACTGGATCAAGGTGCGGATCACGGCCGATGCGGGGAACACCTTCCTCGATCGCATGATCGCCATGGTCGAGGGCGCCGAGCGACGCAAGACGCCGAACGAGATGGCGCTCACCGTGCTGCTGGCCGGCCTGACCCTCATCTTCCTGATCGCCGTGGCGACCCTGCTGGGCCTTGGCCAGTACTCCGGCGTGAAGCTCGATCCGCTGGTGCTGGGCGCGCTGTTCATCTGCCTAATCCCGACGACGATCGGTGGCTTGCTGTCGGCGATCGGCATCGCCGGCATGGACCGGCTGCTGAAGCACAATGTGCTGGCGACGTCCGGCCGGGCGGTCGAGGCCTCCGGCGACGTCGACACCCTGCTGCTCGACAAGACGGGCACCATCACCCACGGCAACCGCATGGCCACCGAGGTGATCCCCGCGCCGGGCGTTCGGCCCGAGGTCGCTCTGCGTGCGGCCATGATGGCCTCGCTGGCCGACGAGACGCCGGAAGGCCGCTCCATCGTCGACCTGGCGCTGGGCCAAGGGCTGGCCGGCGAGCCGCCGAAGGGGTCCACCCCGGTGCCGTTCACCGCCCAGACCCGCATCTCCGGCCTGGACGCCGGGCCGGAGAGCTGGCGCAAGGGCGCGGTGGACGCGATTCTGAAGCTCGTCGGGCTGGCGCCTTCGCAGACGCCGGCCGAGGTCTCCGCGGCCGTCGACCGCATCGCCCGCTCGGGCGGCACCCCGCTGGCGGTCGCTGAAAACGGCGTGCTGGTGGGCGTCATCCACTTGAAGGACGTGGTCAAGGCCGGCGTGAAGGAGCGTTTCGCGGACCTCCGCCGCATGGGCTTGCGGACGGTGATGATCACTGGTGACAATCCGGTGACCGCCGCGGCCATCGCCTCCGAGGCGGGGGTCGACGATTTCCTCGCCGAGGCCACGCCGGAGGACAAGCTGCGGCTGATCCGTCAGGAGCAGGCGAAGGGGCGCCTTGTCGCCATGTGCGGCGACGGCTCCAACGACGCCCCGGCGCTTGCCCAGGCCGACGTCGGGGTAGCCATGCAGACCGGGACCCAGGCCGCCCGCGAAGCCGGCAACATGGTCGACCTGGATTCAGATCCCACCAAGGTCATCGAGATCGTCGAGGTGGGCAAGCAGATGCTGATCACCCGCGGCGCGCTGACGACCTTCTCGATCGCCAACGACGTGGCCAAGTACTTCGCCATCATCCCGGCGATCTTCGTGGTCTCGCTGCCGGCGCTGTCCGCGCTGAACGTCATGCGGCTCGACAATCCGCGCAGCGCGATCCTTTCGGCGGTGATCTTCAACGCCCTGATCATCATCGCCCTGGTGCCGCTGGCGCTCAAAGGCGTGAAGTACCGGCCGATCGGCGCCTCGAAGCTCCTGCAGCGCAACCTGCTGATCTACGGCCTGGGGGGCGTCATCGCCCCGTTCATCGGCATCAAGATCATCGATCTGATCATCACTTCCGTCGGCTTGGCTTAAGATAGGGCGAGGTTCAGACCATGCTTTCCGAGATCCGCCCCGCCATCGTCTCGACCGTGTTGTTCACGGTGCTGCTGGGACTCCTCTATCCGCTCGCAGTCACCGGGATCGCGCATGTCGCCTTTCCTGACCAGGCCGAAGGCAGCCTGATCCGCGACCGCTCGGGCCAGGTGATCGGCTCGGCGCTGATCGCGCAGGGCTTCGCCAAGGACGACTACCTGCATCCCAGGCCCTCGGCTGCCGGCGCCAACGGCTATGACGCGACCGCCTCCTCCGGGTCGAACTACGGCCCGCTGAGCGCCGACCTCGCCAAGCGCGTGAAGGGCGATGCGGCCAGCCTTCGCGCTTCGACCGGCCATCAGGAGATTCCCGACGACGCCATCACGACGTCCGGCTCGGGCCTCGATCCGGACATCTCGCCGGCTTACGCGCTCTTGCAGGCCGACCGGATCGCCAAAGCCCGCGGCGCCTCTCCCGTCGCTGTGCGCAAGGTGATCAGCGCCAACGTTCAACAGCCGGCGCTTGGCTTCCTCGGCCAGCCGCACGTCAATGTGCTGCTGACCAACCGGGCCCTCGACGCGGCCATGCCCAAGGGAGCCGCCAAGGCGTCATGAACACTGACGAGCCGCGCCGCCCCGATCCCGACGCCCTTCTGAAGGAAGCGGCGAAGGCCGGGCGCGGCCGGCTCAAGGTCTTCCTCGGCATGGCGCCTGGGGTCGGCAAGACCTACGAGATGCTTTCGCAGGCGGCCCGCCGCGCCGAGGAGGGCGGAGAGGTCTTGGTCGGGGTCGTCGAGACCCACGGGCGACGCGAGACCGAGGCGCTCGTCGCCGGACTCGAGGTGCTGCCGCGCAAGCCCATCGAGTACAAGGGCCGCACCCTGCTGGAGCTCGACATCGACGCGGCGCTGGCGCGTAAGCCCGCCCTGCTGCTGGTCGACGAATACGCACATTCCAACGCCCCGGGCTCGCGCCATCCCAAGCGCTGGCAGGACGTCGACGAACTGCTCGCCGCCGGCGTCAACGTCTGGACCACGCTGAACGTCCAGCACCTCGAAAGCCTGGTTGACGTGGTCTGGAAGATCACCGGCGTTCGCCAGCGTGAGACCGTGCCGGACTCCGCCATGTCGCGGGCCGACGACATCGAGCTGGTCGATATCACCCCAGACGAGCTTCGGCAGCGGCTTTCAGAGGGGAAGGTCTACCTGCCCGACACCGCCCGGATGGCGGCGACCAACTTCTTCAAGCCGGAGAACCTGACGGCGCTGCGCGAGCTGGCGCTGAGAAGAATGGCTCAGACGGTGGACGACCAGCTGGTCGCCGCCATGAAGCAGAAGGGCGTTGAGGGCCCCTGGGCCGCCGGGGAGCGGATCTTGGTGCTGATCGCGCCTGACGCGGTGGCCCAGAGCCTGGTGCGCGCCGGTCGCCGGCTCTCCGACATGATGATGGACGCGCCTTGGACCGTGGCCTTCATCGAGCGGCCGAACCATCGCTCGCCGGACGAGGCCGGCGCGGCCCGGGTCAGCGCGGCGTTCAAGCTCACGGAGCAGTTGGGCGGCGCCACAGTCGTGCTCACCGGGGACGACCTGATCGGAACGGTCCTCGAGTACGCCCAACAGAACAATGTCACCCAGATCGTCGTCGGCAAGTCGAACGCGTCGCGGCTGCGCGCGCTGATGGGCCGGGCGCTGATCCCGGCGCTTTCGGAGCGGGTCACCGGGGCGGCGCTGCACATCATCACCGAAGAGGCTCACGTCGAGCCGGAGCCGCCCCGTAAGATCGCGCCGCCTCCATCGCTGCTGGCCTGGCGCGGGCACCTGGTGTCGGTCGGCTTCGTCGCGATCGCCGGCGGCTTCGCGAGCCTGGTCGATCAATTTTCCCACGGCGCCAATCTGGCCATGATCTTCCTGGTCAGCGTCTTGGGCAGCGGTCTGGCGTTCGGTCTCTGGCCCGCGGTGACCGCCGCGGCCGTGGCGGCCTTCGTCTACAACTTCTTCTTCCTCGAGCCGCGGCTGTCGATCCGCATCGGCCATCCGACCGACGTCTTCACCTTCCTGGTCTTCTTCGCCGTAGCCTTGACCACGGGCTGGCTGACCGGCCGAATCCGCGACCAGAGCCTGGCGACCTCGCGACGGGCTTCTGCAGTCGCCGCCCTGCTCGCGGCGAGCCGTCGGCTGTCGTCCGCGGCCGGCCGGCAGGTGGCCGCCGAAGCCCTGGCGGAACAGCTCGCCGCGGCGACAGGCGGGGGCGCGATGGTGTTCCTGCCGGGTGGCGAGGACGTCACCCTCGCGGCCGCTTCGCCCGGCATGCCCATCCTCGGGCCCGCCGACCTCGCCGCCGCGCGGTGGGCGTGGCAACACGGCGAGCCTGCCGGCGCGGAGACCGGCACCCTGCCCAGCGCCACCTGGACTTATCGGCCGCTGCACGGCGTGCGCGCCCGCTCCGGCGTCTCAGCGGTCGAGCCCAAGGCGCTGCACACCGAGGAGGGGGCGCGGTTCGTCGCCTCCCTGCTCGACCAGGGCGCCGTGGCGCTTGAGCGCGCCGAGTTCGCCGCCGACGCCGCCGAGGCCGAGGCTCTGCGCCGCTCCGACAAGCTGCGCTCGGCGCTGCTGAACTCGGTGAGCCACGATCTGCGTACGCCCCTGGCCACCGTGCTGGGCTCGGCCACGACCCTGCTCGAATACGGCGACGCGCTGGAGAAACCGATCAAGCTCGACCTCCTGGCCAGCATCCGCGAGGAGGCTGAGCGGCTAAATCGCTATGTCGGTAACCTGCTCGACATGACGCGGTTGGAAGGAGGCGGCCTGAATATCCAGGCCGATTGGCTGGACGTCCGGGACGTTCTCGGCGCGGCCATGGAGCGCGTGTCGCGCCGGCTCGGAAACCGCAAGGTGACGCGCGACTTCCCTGCGGAGCTGGCGCTGGTGAAGGCGGACCAGGCGCTGCTCGAGCAGGCGCTGGTCAACATCCTGGAAAATGCGATCGCCTACAGCCCCGAGGACTCGATCATCGAGCTCGCCGCCTACGAGGACCGCAACAACGTCGTCCTCTCGATCGAGGACGAAGGGCGGGGGATCCCCACCGCCGAGCTGGAGCGGGTGTTCGAGAAATTCCGGCGGATGGAGGAATCGACCGACCGCGGCAAGGGTTCGGGCCTGGGGCTCGCCATTTCCAAAGGCTTTGTCGAGGCGATGGGCGGCCGCATCGCCGCGGCCAGCCCGATCCACGAGGGGCGGGGAACGCGAATCCTGATCAGCCTGCGCAAGGAGCCCGCCGTGAAACCCAAGCCGGTCGAGGCGCATGCCTAGGCCCCGCATTCTTGTCGTCGACGACGAGCCACAGATGCACCGCTTCCTGGGGCCCGCCCTGAACGCGGCCGGCTTCGAGCCGCTGCGCGCCGACACAGGCGCGCAGGCTCTGGCGGAAATCGCGCGGCGTGCGCCGGATGCGATCGTGCTCGACCTCGGCCTGCCCGATATCGACGGCCAGGAGGTGCTGAAGAAGGCGCGCGAGTTCTACCGGGGCCCCATCGTGATCCTCTCGGCGCGCGATCGGGAAATCGAGAAGATCGAGGCGCTCGATTCCGGCGCGGACGACTACGTCGAAAAGCCGTTCCGCGTCGGCGAGCTGCTCGCTCGCCTGCGGGTCACGTTGCGCCGGCAGCAACGCCAACAGGAGCAGCCGCCGCCGGTCGTGCACGCCGGTGACCTCGTCATCGACCTGCCGCGCCGTCTGGTGACGCGCGCCGGCGAGCCGGTGCATCTGTCGCCGAAGGAATACGAACTGCTCGCCAAGCTCGCCGAGGCCGATGGCAAGGTCCTGACCCATAAGGAGCTGCTGCTGTCGGTCTGGGGCCCCGCCCACGTCGACAACCTGCAGTACCTGCGCGTGTTCATCGGCCAGCTCCGCCAAAAGATCGAGGCGGATCCCGCCGAACCCAAGCTGATCCTCACGCAGCCGGGGATCGGCTACCGGTTCATGGCCGACGAGATGGTTCGCCCCGCGGCGCCATAGACTCTCGGGGAGCGTTCTCGAGGGCGAGCCCGGCGGCGAGACAGCTGGCCACAATGTCGGTGAAACGCGCCTGAGCGCCCGAACCTGGCGATGCGCTCCTTGGCGTCCGCGGAGATGAGCGATCCGGGAGTTCAGTGAGGCTTCAACCGCCCGCGAGTCAGCTCTCGCCCTGAGCGTCGCGCTCGATCACGAAAGGAACGATCGAGCGCCGATCCTGCGGCACCTTGATCCTGCCCTCGAGCGGCGGGAAGGCGCGGTGCTGACAGCTCTCCCGCTCGCAGATCCGGCAACTCGAACCGATCTGCACGGGTTGCGACTGAAGATCGACAACATCGCCATAGATGAGTTCCTCCGCATGCATCAGTTCACAGCCGAAGCCGAGGACGTAGCGGCGCGACGGCTGACGGAAACTGCCCGACGGCTTGACGATGCTCCGCGCGACGCACAGGTAGCGCACGCCATCGGGCATCTCGGCCACCTGGACGGCGAACCGGTCAGGCGTCAGCGCCGCTTCATGAACGTTCCACAGCGGACACGTCCCCCCGAACCGGGCGAAATGGAACCGGGTCGCACTGTGCCGCTTGGTGATGTTCCCCGCTGAATCCATGCGCAGAAAATAGAGCGGCACCCCGCGCTGCGACGGCCGCTGCAAGGTGCTCAGTCGATGGCAGACCTGTTCCAGGCTGACCCCGAACTCAGCCCCAAGCCGCTCGATGTCGTGTCGCGTCTCTCGCGCCGCACGGGCGAACGCACTGTAGGGCATGACTAGCGCCGCCGCGGCGTAGTTGGCGAGGGCGACGCGGCAGACCTCGAACGCCTCGGCCGAGCGAAACGCCGCCACCGCGAGCACCCCCTCGATGACCTCGGCCAGCGCCTCGCTGACGACCTGCACGGCAAGCTGGAAGGACCGTGTCTCCGACGACTGAGCGGCGTTCAGGGTCAAGGCCCGCCGCGCCTGATCGTACCGCCGCAGCAGGCCCGGCTCCCGAACGTGCTCGACACGGACGCCGCTTCGCGTGGCGAGAACGCTCACAAGCTCGCCCTCCAGGCCGGGACCGCCCTCCAACCCCACGTCGCCAGCGAGCGTTTCCGCGGCGACATCAAGATCGTGAATGTAATTGTTCTTGTAATGGAAGAAGTCGCTCACCTCGTCGTAAGGCAGGGCTGCGTAGCCATCGGCGCTTGCTGACGAGACCACAGCCTGATCGACCAATTGCAGGCGCTCATCGAGCTTACGGTAACCTCGGTACAGGTCCAGAAACTCGCGGGCGAACCGTGGCGCGCCCTGAGCGACCCGCCGGATCTCGGAAAGCGGCATCGGCTCCTGACTGGCCGTCAAGGCTGCGCAGGCCTCGCGGAGGTCGGCCGTCAGTCGGAGATCCACCGCGGGCTCGAAGATCGCTGCATCGACGTCGAACGCTTGCAGGACGGCCAGCATGGCGCGCGAGCTCAGTGGACGCTGGTTGGTCTCCAGCTGCGACAGATAGCTCACCGAGATTCCGAGCTGCGACGCGCAGGCCTCCAGCGTCCAGTGTCGCTGCTGGCGAAGCTCGCGAAGCTTCGACCCGACATACGGCTTCTCGTTTCGCAATTTCACTTAATCAACCAGCTCCAGCGCGGCTTTTTCACATGAATGATCGCGCCGCTGGTTCATGGCGGCGCTAAATCGATCTGCAATTTTGCAGGCTCTCATGAAGCAAGTGATCGAACAACTGGATCGGCGTCGGGCCGAGGCGCGGCTGGGCGGCGGCGAGCGGCGGATCGCCAACCAGCACAAGAAGGGCAAGCTGACCGCCC
>CBJNAS010000131.1:0-8034 GCA_966434565.1 uncultured Phenylobacterium sp. | reverse complement strand
CCACCGATGCAGCTTTTCCTCGACACCGCCGATGTGAACGTCCTGAAGGACCTGTCCGTCACCGGCCTGGTGGACGGCGTCACGACCAACCCCACCCTGATCGCCAAGGCGGGCCGGCCGATGCTGGAGGTCATCGCCGAGATCTGCGACATCGTCGAGGGCCCGGTCAGCGCCGAGGTGGCCGCTCGGGACACGGCGGGCATGCTGGACGAAGGTCGCAAGCTGGCCGCCGTCGCCCCCAATGTCGTCGTCAAGGTTCCGCTGACCTGGGACGGGCTGATCGCCACCCGCGAGTTCGCCCAGGAGGGCATCGCCACCAACGTCACCCTCTGCTTCTCCGCGGCCCAGGCCCTGCTCGCGGCCAAGGCGGGCGCGGCCTACATCAGTCCCTTCGTCGGCCGGCTGGACGACCACGGGGCGGACGGCATGGCGCTGATCAACGAGATCCGCGTGATCTACGACAACTACGACTACGACACCGAGATCCTGGCCGCCTCGATCCGCAACGGTGTCCATGTGAAGGCCGCCGCGATCGCCGGCGCCGACTGTGCGACCATCCCGCCGGCGGTTTTCCAGGAGCTCTTCAAGCACCCGTTAACCGAGAAGGGTCTTGAACAGTTCATGAGCGACTGGGCGAAGACCGGCCAATCGATTCTTTAACCAGTCGATCCTGTAAACGGGCAAGCCGGGGGGCGGAGAATGGACGGGTCACAGGGCGGGATCGCAGTCGCCCCTCTGGAGCCGACCGCGGTCCGACGGTTTCTCTCCGACAATCCCGACTTCCTGCGCAGCGACCTGGGCCTGCTCGACGAGCTGGGGCTGCGGCTCGCCGCGGGGGGCAATGTGATCGACTTCGGCCCCGCCGCCATCGCCCGGGTGCACGCCGCCCACCAGCGCGAGGCGCTGCAGCGGCAACAGCTGGAGGAGGTGGCGCGCGCCAACTTCTCGGCCCAGGCCCAGACCCACGGTGCGGTGGTCGACCTGCTGGACGCCCGCAACCACGCCGATCTCGCCGCCCGGCTCGACCACCTGGCCCAGCACCGGTTCGGCCTCGCCGCCGCGGTGGTGGCCCTGGAGGGCGACACCGTCCCGGCCGGCTGGCGTCGCCTGGTCGAGGGCCAGGTCGACATGCTGCTGGGTGGCCGGGGCATGGCGCGGATGGGCGTGCTGCCCACGGCGGCCGGCCTGTTCGGCGAGCGGCAGGATAGCGTCCGCTCCATGGCGCTGATCCGCATGGCGGTCTGGGAGCCGGCGCGCCAGGGCCTCCTGGCGTTCGGCTCGGCCGACCCGCAGGGCTTCACGCCCGAGATGGGCCCCGAGCTGGTGGCCTTTCTGGCGCGCGTGGTCGAGCGCACGGCCGAGCGATGGCCGCTGCTCTGAGCGCTGCGGCCGCCCGGGCGCTCTGGCTGGAGCACCTAAGCCAGGAGCGCCGCGCCAGCCCGCGCACGCTGGAGGCCTACGGCTTCGCCGCCCAGCGCTACATCGCTTTCCTTGAACGGCACCGCGGCGGCCCGCTCACGGTGCAGGACCTGGCCGAGGTGAGCGCCGGCGACGTCCGCGCCTGGCTGGCGCACCTGCGCTCCGGCGACCACCCGCTGTCGCCGCGCTCGCTGTCGCAGGCGCTGTCGGCGATCCGCACCTTCCACCGCTTCCTCGACCGCCGGCTGGAGGCGCCCAACGCATCCATCGCCCTGGTCCGCGGCCCCAAGGTGAAGCCCGGCGCGCCGCGGCCGGTGAGCGAAGACCAGGCGCGCGGCCTGCTGGCCGAGCCCGCGCTCGATCCGGACCGCGAGGACTGGGAAGCGGCCCGCGACCAGGCGGTGCTCACCCTGCTCTACGGCTGTGGCCTGCGGATCTCGGAGGCGCTGTCGCTGAAGCGCGCCGACGCCCCGCTCGGCGAGCAGCTGCGCATCACCGGCAAGGGCGGCAAGACGCGGATCGTCCCGGTCCTGCCCGTGGTGGCCTCGGCGGTGGACGCCTACCTCGCCGAGGTCCCCTTCGTGCTGGAGCCCGAGCAGGCCCTGTTCCGCGCCAAGCGCGGCGGCGCGCTCTCGCCGCGCCACGTCCAGGCCACGGTGCAGGCGCTGCGCGGCCGCCTCGGCCTGCCCGACAGCGCCACGCCGCACGCGCTGCGCCATTCCTTCGCCACCCACCTGCTCGGCGCGGGCGCCGACCTGCGCGCCATCCAGGAGTTGCTCGGCCACGCCTCGCTCTCGACCACCCAGCGCTACACCCAGGTCGACGCCGAGCGCCTGCTCAGCGCCTACGCCGCGGCGCATCCGCGGGCGTGAATTCTGCGCCGATCGGCGCCGGGACCATGCAGCCGTCCACCAGGCGCAGCACGGCGTACTCGTGCTTCGAGTCCGGCAGTTCGCCCAGCTTGCGCGGACGGGCGCTCGCCCAGTCCTGCGGGCGCATCAGGAGCGCGGGGTCGGCCGAGGTGTGCAGCATGCCGGCGTTGCAGGCGCGCGGCGGGAACAGGGGATTGTGGGCCGGGGCGAGGACGCCCAGGGCGAGCGCGAGCACGATCATCGCGAAGCCTCCTTTCGGCGGACACCAGTCTCGCGCCGCAGCCTCCGCGCGCCAAATTAACACTTGGCCAGCTTCTCCTTCACCAGCCGGATCCAGACGATGTCCGAGCCGGGGTCGCGGCCGCGCTCGGTGGCGAGGAAGCCTTCGCGGGCGTAGAAGGCCTGGGCGCGGCGGTTGGCCTCCTGCACCTTCAGTGAGACTGGGCCCAGGGCGGCGGCGCAGAGATGGTCGAGCAGCGCCTTGCCGATGCCGCGCCCGCGCGCGTCGACATAGAGCGAGTGGATGAAATTCAGCGGGCGGTAGAAGCCGGCCACGCCGACGATCCGGTCGTCCTCCAGGGCGACGTAGATCTCCTCGTCGCGGACGGAGCGCAGGAACTCGCCGCGGTCGTGGCGGTCGGGCGCGAGCCAGGTGAAGGTCTCGGTGAGCACCTTCAGATAGAGATCGGCGCAGGCCTGGATCTCGTCAGGCCGCGCCCGCCGGATCTCCAGAGCGCGTTGCGTCACGACGCGCTCCATCTCTCGAATCCCGAGCATGATCGGACCAGGCCAGGCCTGATCCCATCATGCGCGGGGACCTGCGCCATCGCGTCAGGCTTGCATGGTCCAGCCTTCCACCCCCATGGCCGCCTGGCGCAGGGCCTCGGAGCGGGTCGGGTGCGGGTGGCAGGTGCGGGCGACGTCCTCGGAGGCGGCGCGGAACTCCATGGCCACGCAGTACTCGCCGATCATCTCGCTGACGGAGGGGCCCATCATGTGCACGCCCAGCACCTCGTCGGTGGCGGCGTCGGCCAACACCTTCACGAAGCCGTCGGTCTCGTGGTTGATCTTGGCGCGGCTGTTGGCGAGGAAGGGGAACTTGCCGACCTTGTAGGCGCGGCCCTCGGCCTTCAGCTCCTCCTCGGTCTGGCCGACCCAGGCGACTTCCGGGCCGGTGTAGACCACGCTCGGGATCACGCCGTAGTTCACGTGGCCCGCCTTGCCGGCGATCGCTTCGATGCAGGCGACCGCCTCCTCCTCGGCCTTGTGCGCCAGCATCGGGCCCAGGGTCACGTCGCCGATCGCCCAGACGCCGGCCGCCGAGGTCTTCCAATGGTCGGTCTCGATGAAGCCGCGCTTGTCGGTGACGATCCCGACGCTCTCCAGGCCGAGCCCCTCGGTGTAGGGCCGCCGGCCGATGGCCAAAAGCACGTAGTCCGCCTCGAACTTCTCCGCCTCGCCGCCCTTCACCGGCTCCATGGTGAGCGTCACGCCCTTCTTGGAGGCGGCCGCGCCGGTGACCTTCGTCCCCAGCTTGAATTCCATCCCCTGCTTGGTCAGCTCGCGCTGGAAGGCCTTGGCGACCTCGGCGTCCATGCCGGGCGTGATGCGGTCGAGGAACTCGACGACCGTGACCTTGGCCCCCAGCCTGCGCCAGACCGAGCCCAGTTCCAGGCCGATGATGCCGGCGCCGATCACCACCAGGCTCCCCGGAACCTCGGGCAGGGCCAGCGCGCCGGTCGAATCGACGATCCGCTGCTGGTCGACGCTCACGCCCGGCAGGCCCGCCGGCTCGGAGCCGGTGGCGATGACGATATTCTTCGCCTCGAGCGTGGTGACCTGGCCGTCGTCGGCCGCGACCTCCACCTTCCCGGTCCCGGCGATGCGGCCCGCGCCCTTGATCCAGTCCACCTTGTTCTTGCGGAACAGGAACTCGATGCCCTTCGTGAGCGCGGTCACCGACTCCTGTTTCTGGGCCATCATCTGGACGAGGTTCAGCTTCGGCGCGACCTCGATCCCGAGATGGGCGAATTCCTTGCCGGCCGCTTCGTAGCGCTCGGAGGCGTGCAGCAGCGCCTTGGAGGGCATGCAGCCGACGTTGAGGCAGGTGCCGCCCAGGGTGACGCGCTTCTCCACGACCGCCGTCTTCAGGCCCAGCTGGCCGGCCCGGATCGCGGCGTTGTAGCCGCCCGGGCCGCCTCCGATGATGACGACGTCGTAGGAAATGGGGTCAGCCATGGAGCTTGGGTCCGGTCGGTGAAAAGCGTGGGTGGAATAACGGACCTTTGCGCTCGAAGCCACCCCATCGCGAACGCTCAAGGTTCAGCCGACGGCCGGCCCCGCCGCGGGGCCGGCGAGGCCGTCAGGGCGCCCGTCATGAGGACGAGATTGAGGGCGTAGACCCAGATCAGCCGCGCCACCCCGGAGGTCCAGAGCCCGACCGGCGTCACCACGATGGTCACGGCGGTGGCGAAGTTGATGAAGGCGATCGAGGCCGCCGCCAACGTCCACCACCGGCCCGACCGCAGGCTGACCACGAGATAGAAGACGCCGTCGACCAGTCCGCAGCCCGCCTGGACCGCGGGATTCCAGTCGGAGGCCGCGCCGAGCGCGAGGCGGGCGGCGTTGGACGCGAGGTTGTAGATCGCGGCGAGCCGCTCCTCGCGGCCGCCGCGCCAGGCGGCGGCGGCCAGGATCGCCGCCATCGCCGCGAAGTGGATCCAGGTCGGGGGGAAGACGTGCATGGCGACGCTTCCCGCCCTGGCGACCGCGGACGCGTCAGATGTCCAGCAGCAGGCGCTGCGGGTCTTCGATGGCCTCCTTGACGCGCACCAGGAAGGTGACCGCGCCCTGGCCGTCGACGATGCGGTGGTCGTAGGAGAGCGCCAGGTACATCATCGGCCGGATCACCACCTGGCCATTCACCGCCATCGGGCGCTCCTGGATCTTGTGCATGCCCAGGATGCCGGACTGCGGCGCGTTGAGGATCGGCGTCGACATCAGCGAGCCGTAGACCCCGCCGTTGGAGATGGTGAAGGTGCCGCCCTGCAGGTCCTCGAGCGCCAGCTGGCCGTCACGGGCCTTCTTGCCGAGGTCGCCGATGGTCTTCTCGATGCCGGCCAGGCTCAGCGCGTCGGCCTCGCGCACGACCGGGGTGACCAGGCCCTTCTCCGTGCCCACCGCGACGCTGATGTCGTAGTGGTTCTTGTAGATCAGGTCCGTGCCGTCGATCTCGGCGTTGACCTCGGGCACCTGCTTCAGCGCATGCACGCAGGCCTTCACGAAGAAGCCCATGAAGCCGAGCTTGACGCCGTGGCGCTTTTCGAAGGCGTCCTTGTGCTGGTTGCGCAGCGCCATGACCCCGCTCATGTCCACCTCGTTGAAGGTGGTGAGCATGGCCGCGGCGTTCTGCGCCTCCTTCAGCCGGCGCGCGATGGTCTGGCGCAGGCGCGTCATGCGCACCCGCTCCTCGCGTTCGTGGACAGCACGCGGCGCGGCGGGCGCCGGGGCCTCGGCGGGCGTCTTGGCGCGGGCCTCCAGCGCGGCGAGCGCGTCGCCCTTGGTGACGCGGCCGCCCTTGCCGGTGCCGGGAATGGCGCCGATGTCCAGCTTGTTCTCGGCCACGACCCGCTGGGCCGAAGGCGCGAGCACCGGCTCGGCCCTGGCCTTGGCGGGTTCGGGCGCAGACGCCGGCGCGGCGGCGGCCACGGCGACCGCAGGGGCCTTGGCCGCGGCTATGGCGCCTTCGCTCACGCGGCCCAGCACCGCGCCGGGGGTGACCGTGGCGCCTTCGTCGGCGGTGATCTCGGCGAGCACGCCGTCGGCGGGAGCGGCGACCTCCAGGCTGACCTTGTCCGTCTCCAGCTCGACGAGGATCTCGTCCTTGCGCACGGATTCGCCGGCTTTCTTGGTCCAACGCGCGACTGTGGCTTCGCTGACGGACTCGCCCAAGGCTGGGGTCATGATGTCGGCCATGGGGGATGAGGCTCCTTAAAGCAGGCGGCAGGCGTCGGTTTTAAAAATCGTCGGACGGAGTCTTAGCCGAAGGCTTCCTTGAGGAAGGCTTCGAGCTCCTTCTGGTGTCGGCTGAGCAGGCCCGCGGCCGTGGAGGCCGAGGCCGGGCGGCCGATGTAGCGGGCGCGCTTGGCCGCAATGTTCAACCGCTCGAGGGTGAGCTCGAGCCACGGGTCGACGAACATCCAGCCGCCCATGTTCTTCGGCTCCTCCTGCACCCAGAAGAGCTCGGCGTTCTTGAACCGCTTCAGCTCCTTGGAGAGCGATTTCATCGGCCACGGATAGAACTGCTCGAGGCGCAGGACGTAGACGTCGTCGCGGCCGGTCTGGGCCCGGCGCTCGACGAGGTCGAAGTAGACCTTGCCCGAGCAGAGCAGCACGCGCTTGATCTCCGGGTCGGGCTTCAGCGTGATCCCGCCCACGTCGCAGCCGGCCTCGGCGCCGTCGACCATCACCCGGTGGAAGCTGGAGCCCTCGGCCATGTCGGAAAGGTCCGAGACGGCGCGCTTGTGGCGCAGCAGGGACTTCGGCGTCATGACGATCAGCGGCTTGCGGAACTCGCGCAGCAGCTGACGGCGCAGGGCGTGGAAGTAGTTGGCCGGCGTGCTCGGATAGACGACCTGCATGTTGTCTTCCGCGCAGAGCTGCAGATAGCGCTCCAGGCGCGCGGAGGAGTGCTCCGGCCCCTGGCCCTCGTAGCCGTGCGGCAGCAGCATGACCAGGCCGCTCATGCGCAGCCATTTGCGTTCGCCCGAGGAGATGAACTGGTCGACCACCACCTGGGCGCCGTTCGCGAAGTCGCCGAACTGGCCCTCCCACATGGTCAGCGTATTCGGATCGGTCAGCGAGAAGCCGTACTCGAAGCCCAGCACCGCCTCTTCCGAGAGGGCCGAATCCAGCACCTCGAAGTGCGCCTGGTTCGGGCCCAGGTTGCGCAAGGGGAAGTAGATCTCCTCGGTCGTCTGGTCGACGATGCCGGAGTGGCGCTGGCTGAAGGTGCCGCGCACGCTGTCCTGGCCAGACAGGCGCACCGGATAGCCCTGGTCCAGCAGGGTCGCGAACGCCAGGTGCTCGCAAGTCGCCCAGTCGAGGCCGTGACCGGCCTCGATCGCCTCGCGGCGGGCATGGATCACCCGCTCAACGGTCTTGTGGACGCTGATGCGCTCGGGGATGGTGGTGACCTTGCGGCCGAGGTCCAGCAGCTTCTGCCGCGGCACGCCGGTTACCCGGCGCTCGTCGGCGGTCGGCAGCTGCAGCCCGGACCATTTGCCGTCCAGCCAGTCGGCCTTGTTGGCCTTGTAGCTCTTGCCGGCCTCGAACTCGCGGTCCAGGAAGTCGGCGAACTCGCTGACCCAGCGGTCGGACTCTTCCTTGGTCACCAACCCCTCGGCGGCCAGGCGCTGGGCGTAGAGCTCGCGCACCGAGGGATGCCCCTTGATCTTCTGGTACATCAGGGGCTGGGTCATCGTCGGATCGTCGCCCTCGTTGTGGCCGAACCGGCGGTAGCAGAACATGTCGATGACCACGTCCTTGCCGAACAGCTGCCGGTACTCGGCGGCCACCTTGGCGGCGTAGACGACCGCTTCCGGGTCGTCCCCGTTGGCGTGGAAGACCGGCGCCTCGACCATCAGGGCGACGTCGGTCGGATAGGGCGAGGAGCGGGAGTTCTTCGGACTGGTGGTGAAGCCGATCTGGTTGTTCACCACGAAGTGCATGGTGCCGCCGACGC
>CBJNAS010000130.1:0-8050 GCA_966434565.1 uncultured Phenylobacterium sp. | reverse complement strand
GGCGATGTCCTCGATCCTGCGCTTGTCCTCCTTTCGCCGCACGGTGCCGTCCAGCGTCACCTCTCCTTCCTCGACCGAGACATCGAGGTCGCGCAGTTCGAGCCCGCGCTGGTCCTCCAACCGCTCCACGATCACGGCCCAAAGCACCCGGTCCGAAGGCCCGCGGCGGCGGCGGTGCGCGGCCGGCTCGTCGCGACCGGAGAAGAAGGCGCCCGCGCGTCCCATCCAGGAGCGATCACGGTCCGGCTCGTAGCGCCCGCGCGGGCGGTCGAAGCTGCGCTCCGGCTCGCCATAGTCGCGGTCCCCATAGTCCCGGTCGTCCGCCGAAAACCGGCGATAGGCGCGCCCGCGGTCGGGATCGTAGGCGTAGTCGGTCGAATAATCCGCCTGGCCATAGTCGTCGTCGCGCCGGCTGGTCTCCTCCGATGGGCGGAAGCCGGCCCTGCGCTCGGGGTCGTAGGCGTAGTCTGACGAGAAGTCGGCCTGACCAAAGTCCTCGCGCGGGTCTTCCCCTCGGGCCTCCCATCGGGCGCGCCGTTCCGCCTGCTCGCGGTCCTCGTGCATCCAATCCCGAGGCATGGTGCTTTCTCCTTCAGTCACGGCTCAGGGCCAAGAACCTGCGCCATCACCTTCGGTTCCGCGCCAGGCCTGCGCTCAGGCTTGGAGAAGCCAGCCGCCCGCCGGGCTCGCGTAGCTGACCCCCGCCAGCGTCATCTGGCCCTGGCCGTCGAGGTCGATCACTGTGTCGGCCCCGACCTGCGAGAGGCTGTAGTGGACTCCGTGGTCGATCAGCACCCGGTCACCCTCGGCCGCATTGAAGTCGGTGACCAGGTCGATGCCCGCACCGGCGTGGAAGGTGTCGGCCCCGCCCCCGCCGGTGAGGGTGTTGTGGCCGAGGTCGCCGGAAATCCAGTCGGCGCCCGGGCCGCCCCTGATCACGTCGTCGCCCTGCCCGCCGCGCAGGATGTCGCCGCCCGAGCCGCCCGCGAGCGTATCGTTGCCGATATTGCCGTTGACGAAGTCGTGGCCGCTCGCGCCGGAGGCGTCGATGGAATCCGCTCCCTGGCCGCCCAGCAGCCAGTCGCCGACCTGCGAGCGGCCGACGATCGTGTCGTCGCCGCTGTTGCCGTTGATGTCGTCGAACTGCGATCCGCCGACAATCGAATCCGCCCCCGGCCCGCCGCGTAGGCGCTCGCCGGCGTCGGTCCCGAGCAGGGTGTCGGCCCCCGCGCCGCCCTGCAGGTCCAGCGCGCCGGGACCGGCCTGCAGCAGCTGGCCGGCGTCGGCTGCGACGCCGCCGGCCGAATCGACGAATATGTCGAAGGGCGCTGAGGCCGCCGAGACATTGCCGGCGCGGTCTACCGCCACCGCCGTGAGGGTGTGCTCGCCGGGCGAAAGCGCCGACGAGGTGATGGTCACCGTCCCGTCGAAGCCGATCATCGCGTCGCCGAGCAGCCGGTCTCCTTCGAAGAGCTGGACGTGGCCGTCGAGCAGCGGCGGGCCGCCGTAGGGCGCATGTCCCGGCGAGCCGGTCGGCGCGGGCGGCAGGCCGGGCTCGAAGATGTGGAAGGCGGGGGTGGAATCTGCAGTGTGGCCTCCATTCGCGATGGGCGTTCCCGACGTCGCGCCGTCGTCCGCGCCGGTGATGGCAGGGCTGGCCGGCGTCGCGGTTGCGACACCCAGGGCGAAGCTCAGTGAGCTCGCCACCGGCTGCCCGCTCGCGTCGTCGATCGTCACGGCGAGCAGGTTCCAGCCTTCGGCTAGGTCGGTAACCGGCACGTCCGCATAGCCCTGCGCGATCTGCATCGCGGTCAGGGTCACGCCGGAGCCGATCGCCCCGCCGTTGTCGGTGAGCGCCAGGGTCTCGCCGGCTATAGCCTGGTCGCCCAGGCTGACGCGTAGGACCGGCGAGCGATCGTTCGTGTACTCGCCGTACTGCACCTCGCCGGTCTGCGGCGCGACATCATCCAAGGCTTGCGTGATCTGCGGCGCGACCGCCATCGCTGAACCCCGACTGCAATTGGGCGCGCCGGCCCGACGCCGGCGCACTGACGCCCTCGTCTCGGGAACGGCAAGGCTGCGGCAATTGATCCAGCTTGGCCGCAGAAATTTCTGCTAGACGGCCAAAAAGATCGTGCGGAACCAAGCCGCAAGCTGCGGGTAGACCGTGACCCGAGCCCCGACTCGGGAGAGACCCTGGCTGTGCTGAACCGTCACGACGCCTCCCGCCATCCCTCGTCGCCGGCCGAGCCGGTCACGGCGGAGATCGCCCACGCTCTTCCAGACCAGCGGCTCGGGATCTGGGCGCTGGTGCGGCGCTGGGGGCTTCGCCTGGTGCCGGTCATCCTGTTGATCGTGGCGGGCTCGGTGCTCTGGCGGGAATTCCACCACCTGCGCCTGCAGGCGGTCGCCGAGGCCATGGACGACTGGGGGCACACGCGGATCCTGCTGGCGCTCGTCCTCTCCGCCTTCAGCTTCATTCTGATGGGGGTGGTCGAGTGGCTCGGCGTGCGCTGGGCCGGCGCCCGGGTGCCGTGGGGCCCGGTGCTGGCCACGTCCTTCCTGGCCAACGCCATCGCCCATGCGGTCGGGGCCAACCTGCTGGTCTCGGGCGCGATCCGCGCGCGGCTGTACGACCGCTATCAGGTAAGCCTGACCCAGGTGGCGGCCACCACCCTGTTCGGCGGCGTGTCTTTCGCCGTGGGCCTGGCGACCCTCGGCGGGGGTGGCCTGCTGCTGTCCTCGGCGCGGCAGATCGCGGCGACGGCCATTCCGCTGGAGCTGGCTCGCGCCCTGGGCTTCGGCCTGCTCTTGGCCGTCGCCGGATACGTGGCGCTGTGCGCCGTGCGGCGCGCGCCGCTCACCGCCTTCGGCCGCAGCATCACCCTCCCCTCGGCCGGCGACGCGGTCGCCCAGATCGTCATCGGGGTGGTCGACAACGGCACGGCGGCGGCGATCATCTGGCTGCTGCTGCCCGCTGGCGCGGTGCACTACCAGACCTTCGTGGGAACCTACGCCGTGGCCGCGGTGGCGGGCCTCGTCTCGACGGTGCCGGCCGGCGCAGGCGTGTTCGAGGGCTCGATCTCCACCCTGCTGCCGAACGCCGACCCGGCGCCGCTGGCGGCGGCCTTCCTGGGCTATCGGCTGGCCTACTACCTGCTGCCGCTGGTCATCGCCTGCCTGGCGCTGGCCGGCGACACCATCCTGCGGCGCGGCCGCTGAGCCCATATCAGGTCTTCGCCTGCGGCTCGAGGCGCCCGTCCTTGAGGGCGAAGACCCGGTCCATGTGCCGGGCGAGCTCGAGGTTGTGGGTCGCGATCATCGCCGCCACGCCCTGGCTGCGGGCGAGCGCGTAGAGCGCCTCGAACACCGCCGCGGACGTCTTTGGGTCGAGGTTGCCGGTGGGCTCGTCGGCCAGCAGCAGCCTGGGCGCGTTGGCGAGCGCACGGGCGATCGCCACCCGCTGCTGCTCCCCGCCCGACATCTGCGCCGGCTGGTGGTGCGCGCGTTCCGCCAGGCCCAGCTGGGCGAGCAGCGCCTTGGCGCGCTCACGCGCCGCCTTGCGGGGACGTCCGGCGATCATCTGCGGCAGGGCGACGTTGTCGAGCGCCGAGAACTCCGGCAGCAGGTGGTGGAACTGGTAGACGAAGCCGATGGTGGCGAGCCGCACCCGCGTGCGCGCCCGGTCGTTCAGCTGCGAGCAATCGCGGCCCAGCACCGTGATGCGCCCGGCGTTCGGATGCTCCAGCAGGCCCGCGGCGTGCAGCAGGGACGACTTGCCCGAGCCCGACGGCCCGATCAGCCCGACGATCTCGCCCGCGCCCACCTCGAGGTCGACGCCGCGCAGCACCGGCAGCGGGCCGGCGGCGGTCTCGTAGGCGCGCTCGAGCCCACGGATCGAGAGCACCGGCTCACTCATAGCGCAGCGCCTCCACCGGATCGAGACGCGAGGCCCGCCAGGCCGGCGGCAGGGTCGCCAGGAAGGACATGGCCAGCGCCCAGAAGGTGATCAGCCCCACCTCCGCCCAGTCGACCTTCGCCGGCAGGTGCGAGAGGAAGTAGACGTCGGAGGAGAACACCGACTGGCCGGTCGCCCATTCCACCAGGCTCTGGATCTGGTCGATGTAGAGCGAGAACAGCACCCCGACCAGCAGGCCGGCGGCGGCGCCCAGCACCCCGACCATCGCGCCCGACATGAAGAAGATCCGCAGGACCGAGCCCGAGCTCGCGCCCATGGTGCGCAGGATGGCGATGTCGCGGCCCTTGTTTTTTACCAACATCACCAGGCCCGAGATGATGTTCATGGCGGCGATCGCCACCAGCAGCATCAGGATCAGGCGCATGACGTTGCGCTCGACCTTCAGGGCGCCCCAGAAGGAGGTGTCGCGCTGGGTCCAGTCGGTGACCAGCGCGCCGGGGCCGGCCACCTCGGCGATCTGCGGCTTGAGGGCGGCGGCCTGGTCGGGGTTGGCGACCTTCATCTCGATCGTGTCGACGCTGGTCTCGCGGCCGAAGAACAGCTGGGCCTGGGCGAGCGGCATGAAGATGTAGGCCTGGTCGTACTGGCTCATGCCGGCGGTGAAGGTGGCCGCCACCGTATAGGTCTTCTGCAGCGGCGTGCCGCCGAAGGCGGTGGCGCCCCCCGAGGGCGAGATCAGGGTCAGGGCGTCGCCCGGCCGCACGCCCAGCGACTGGGCCAGGCGGTCGCCGACCACGATCTCGTCGCCCCCGTAGTCGCCCTGGCCGAAGCCTTTCAATGAACCGCGGGTCAGGTTGTGCGACACCAGGGTGGTGGCGGCGAGGTCGGACGGCCGCAGGCCCCGGACGATGGCGCCCGAGATCTGCGCCGGGCCCATGGCGATGGCCTGGGCCTCGACGATCGGCTCGGCCTGGGTGACGCCCGGGATCTTCGCCAGGCGGGCGATGATCTCGTCGCGGTCGGGCCGGTCCAGAACCGCGCCGCTCACGAAGACATGGCCGTTGAACCCCAGGATCCGGCCCAGCAGCTCGGCGCGGAAGCCGTTCATCACCGACATGACGACGATCAGCACCGCCACCGCCAGCATGATGCCGATGAAGGAGATGATCGAGATCAGCGCCACCCCGCCCTCGCTGCGCTTGGCGCGCAGGTAGCGGCCGGCGAGCATCCGCTCCCAGTAGCCGAAAGGCGGGGCGCGGCCCCCGTTCGGCGCCCCCTCCCTCGCCCTTGCGGCCAGGCTCAAGAGGCGATCGCCTTGATCGCGGCGTCGAGCGGCAGGGTCTGGCGCTCGCCGGTGGCGCGGCGCTTGATCTCGACCACGCCGTCCGCGACCCCCTTCGGCCCGACGATCAGCTGCCAGGGCACGCCCACCAGGTCGAGCGAGGCGAACTTGGCGCCCGGCCGCTCGTCGCGGTCGTCGAGCAGCGGCTCCTTGCCGGCGGCGGACAGCGCCCGGTAGGCCTGCTCCGCCACCGCATCCACCGCCGCCTCGCCGACCCGCAGGTTGACGACCGCCGCGCCGAAGGGGGCCACGCTGTCCGGCCAGACGATGCCGGCAGGGTCATGGCTGGCCTCGATGATCGCCGCCACCAGGCGCGAGACGCCCACGCCATAGGAGCCCATCTGCACCGGCCGCTCGGTCCCGTCCGGGCCCGCCACCACGGCCTTCATCGGCTTGGAGTACTTCTCGCCGAAGTAGAAGATGTGGCCCACTTCGATGCCGCGCGCGGACATGCGCTCGGCCTCGGGGATGTCCGCCCACCTGGCCGGGTCGTGCATCTCGTCGCTGGCCGCATAGAGCCGCGTGCGCTCGTCCACCAGCGGCTGCAGGTCGCCGTCCCAGTCGAGGTCCGGCCCCGGCGCGCCCATCTCCACCAGGTCGCGGTGGGCGAAGACCTCGCTCTCGCCGGTGTCGGCCAGGATGATGAACTCGTGGCTGAGGTCGCCGCCGATCGGGCCGGTGTCGGCGCGCACGGGGATCGCCTTCAGCCCCAGCCGCGCATAGACGTTGAGGTAGGCCAGGAACATGCGGTTGTAGGCCCGCCGGGCGGCCGCCTCGTCGAGGTCGAAGGAATAGGCGTCCTTCATCAGGAACTCGCGGCCGCGCATCACCCCGAACCGGGGCCGCCGCTCGTCGCGGAACTTCCACTGGATGTTGTAGAGGTTCTTCGGCAGGTCGCGGTACGACTTCACATAGGCGCGGAAGATGTCGGTGATCACCTCCTCGGCGGTCGGCCCGTACAGCAGGTCCCGCTCGTGGCGGTCCTTGATGCGCAGCATCTCCTCGCCGTAGTCGTCGTAGCGGCCGCTCTCGCGCCACAGCTCGGCGAGCTGCAGGGTCGGCATCAGCACCTCGACGGCGCCGGCCCGGTCCATCTCCTCGCGGACGATCTGCTCGATCTTCTTCAGCACGCGCAGGCCGAGCGGCAGCCAGGCGTAGATGCCGGCCGCCTCCTGCCGGATCATGCCGGCGCGCAGCATCAGCTGGTGCGAGACGATCTGGGCGTCGGACGGCGCCTCGCGCAGCGTCGGCATGAAATAACGCGAAAGGCGCATGGGTCTGGGGCGTCCCTAAGGCTTGAGCGAAGACGGGCTTGGGCGAAGAGCCGGTCAGATAGCCCTGCGCCGCGGAACTTGGCAACGCACCAGCCGCCCCGGCTCAGGCCCTCAGTGGGAGCGCCAGGGCAATTTGGCCACGTCGATGACCTGGAAGTGGATCAGGCCCAGCAGCACCGCCACGACTATGGCCGAGATCCAGCTGGTGGTGATGAACTTCTTCTTGAGGTTCGGGTTCACCGGCGCGCCCGGGTCGCCGCCTTGCGGATCGATCCCCGCCTCGGCGTGGGTCGTCACCCCCCAAGGCAGGACCACGAACAGCACCGTCCACCAGACGGTGAGATAGATGGCGATGATGGTGGGGATGCCGAACATCATCAGTGCGCGCCCTTGGGGGTCTCCATCAGCTCGACCAGCACGCCGCCCATGGTCTTCGGGTGCACGAAGATCACCGGCACGCCATGGGCGCCGATGCGCGGCTTGCCGTCGTTGAGCACGGTGGCGCCCTTTGCGACCATGTCGTCGCGGGCGACGAGGATGTCCTCGACCTCGAAGCAGACGTGGTGCTGGCCGCCCTTGGGGTTCTTCTCCAGGAAGGCCTTCACCGGCGACTTCTCGCCCCAGGGCTCGAGCAGCTCGATCTGGCTGTTCGGCAGATTGACGAAGCAGACCTTCACCCCCTGCTCTTCCATCACGAACGGCTCGGTGATGGAGGTCGCGCCCAGCATGTCGCGGTAGAGGGCGATGGAATCCTCGAGGGAGGGCGTGGCGACGCCGACGTGATTGAGCTTGCCGATCATGCAGGGCGCTATAGCGCTTTGGGAGCCGCAGCGCGAGAGGGCGCCTCGCCAGATGGCGTTTGGCGCCCCGCCTACCCCGCCCCGAGCCAGGGCGCCTCCTCGCTCGCCAGATCCTCGACGGACAGCGTCTCGTCGCCCAGGACATCCCAGGGCTCGTCGGGGACAAGGTCGCTCGCCGCCCGCCGCGCCCGCACGGCGCGCTGCGCGTTCAGCGCCAGCCGCTCGACCCGGTGCAGCGAAGGCTGGGGCTCGGGCGCGCCCGTCCCCTCGATGATCGCCTTCAGGCGGGCGATGCGCTCGCCGAGCGGCGCGTCGTCCGGCAAGCCGTCGTCATCCGCTTCGCGCTCGCTGTCCGCCTCGCGAACCGGCCCGAGTCCGGTCTCGCTGGAGCTGGTGTCAGGGGGGCCGGTCTCTATGGGGCCCGTCTCTATGGGGCCGGTTTCGCTGGGTTGGGCCCCCCGCGGCTCGCGCCCGATCTCGTCCTGGATTTCGGCCGCGTCCCGCCGCCGCTCGCGCGCCAGCCGCGCCTCCAGCGCCATCGAGAGTCGCAAGCCCCGCGCCATGCGGTCGAACACCAGCATCCAGCGCGCATGCGCCTCGTCATCCCGCAGCGCCGCCGCCTCGCTGGCGCGCAGATAGGCCTGCTCGGTGAGGCGCCCCGCCATCTCCCTGAGCCGCCGCAAGGTCCACTCATGGGCCTCGGCCATGTCCGCGA
>CBJNAS010000129.1:0-8103 GCA_966434565.1 uncultured Phenylobacterium sp. | reverse complement strand
GCAGCACGCCCCCTCAGTCGGCTTCGCCGACAGCTCCCCCGCTTCGCAGGGGAGCATCTTTGCCGCCAGATCCTCCACCGCGCAGCGGGGGAGGTGGATCGGCGCGCCAGCGCCGAGACGGAGGGGGCGTTCGGGGCGCGGTCAGCGATCAACCGTTGACCTGAAGCGATCGCACTGGCGACCGGCGCCAGCCCGCCGGGCGATGCGCGGCCGTTGGGCTTTCGCGGTCGACTGGGACGAACGGGGGCGATGGTCTCTTCCCTCCCTTGCCCATTCCTGCGAAGTGATCGGATCTGCGGGGCGCGGGCGCGTCACTGGTCGGGGAACGAGTCGTGACGGGGCGTGCGACGCAGAACCTGGGCGCGGGATGGGCCGGGCCGGCCCTGTGCGCCATACTTGCCTTCGCAAGTTTCCTCGCCATGATCCAAAGTGGCCTCGCCCATGGCGGTCTCATTCTCGAAGACGATGCTTATTACTATCTGTTGACCGCGCGGCACTTGGCCCGGGCCGGCGTCAGCAGTTTTGATCTGCAGTCGCAGACGAACGGTTATCATCCGCTGTGGCTGCTGCTCGTCGCTGTTCTGGATCGCACCGTCGGTTCAGAGCCGTTGCAGGTTCTGGTGACCGAGGCGACGCTTCTGGCGCTGGCGCTCGGGCTTGTCCTGCGCGTCTCGCCTGTTCGGTCCATCGCCCTCCAACTCGGCTTCGGCCTCGTCTTCGTATGGACCTGCGCCCGCTTCGCTCTGCGGGGAATGGAGGTGTCGCTGTTCGCCTTTGGCTTGGGCTTGTTCGTAGCCGCCTTGGCGCGGGCGCGTGGACGGGCGGGCGGGCTGGTGCTCGGCCTGGCGGCGTCGGTCTGCATAGGTGCGAGGATCGATGCGGCCTTCTTCGTCCTGCCGGCGCTGATGGCGGCCCCGGCTTCGCGACGGACTCAGATCGTCGCTGCGAGCGTGGTTGCGGCGCTCGGAGCAGCCTACGCTCTTGCCAACCTTGCCCTGTTCGGCATGGCCATGCCGGTGTCCAGCACGATCAAGTCGCTGGGCGGGCTGCAGATCAACCATCCGCTCCTCGCCCAATTGACGGCGTCCTTTGACGGAAGAGGTTACCGTTCCTACGCCCTGACCGCGGCGACCTTGTTCGCCTCGTCGCTGCTCATCCCCATCACCCGCGGAGGCTCTGTCGCGCGCTCCCTGGCCTTCGGTTCGGCGGTCGGCGGGCTGCTCTACTGCGCCAAGCTGGTCTTTCTGTCCTCTTGGGTGGTCTGGCCCTGGTACAATTTTGCGGCGCTGTTTCCTCTCTTTGCAGCGCTCTTCACCTTGGGGCCGTTCGTTGAAGCTGGGACCCGCCGTCTCTGGCGGCGAGTTGCGGGGGACCGGGGGGGCGCCGTCATGACCCGCGGCGCGGCGTTCGCAATGGGGCTCGCGTTCGTGGCCACGGGCCTGTCGGCGCTGGCGCGGCCTGTATGGGTCTCGCCGGGCTACGCCGCCATCGATCGGCTGGCCCTGGCTCGCTACGGCGCGGTGTTGGGAGGCCAACCGGTGGCGATGGGTGATCGCGCCGGCGGAATCGCCGCGGGCTACCCTGGTCCGCTGGTCCAGCTCGAAGGCTTGGTGGGGGATAAGCCATACCTCCAGGCCGTGAAGGCGGCGGAAGACGTCAGGCCGCTGCTTTGCCGCCGCGGTGTACGGTTTGTGCTCGACTATGAGCCGGACCTTGGCGACTACCAGAGTCTGGGCATCCGCGTGTTCCGGTCGTTCTTGACCCAGGCGCGGGGGCCGACGCTGACGGTCTGGCGCGCCGACGAGGTCGGCCACGTGAGCGACCTGGCGCTCTACGACAATCGCCGCGACCACGGGATCGGCGACAGCACCCTCTATGTCTGGCGGCTGAGGTGCGCCGATCTGGCCGCGCCGAACGTCAGGTAGCGGTGCCCGAACCAGCTGGTCAGGGTGGGCGCGACGATGGCCGCGGCGTGCGCCGCCGCCTCGGGCTGGAAGGTCCAGCCGATCCGCGGCAGCAGCCAATGGACCAGCAACAAGGAGAGCGCCCAGGTCTGGGCCAGCCCCAGCAGATTCACCAGGACGAAGTTCCGCACCTGCTCATGCAGGGGCCGGATCGAGCCGGGGAACACGAAGGTGCGGAACAGCAGGAAGGCCACCACCATGCCGGTGGCGTAGGCGGCGATCACCGCCGCCCAGAACGGCAGCACGACGCCCCAGGCGAAGCGCGATCCCCAGTTGACGCCTGCGGCCAGGCCGCCCAGCGCCAGATAGCGCAGCACCGGCCCCAGCCGGGCCGCGGTCGCGGCAAGGCGGGATGTCACAGCCTGGTCCTGTGGAAGACGGAGGCCGGGACCAGGCGGATGATCAGCAGGATCAGTCGCCAGAACCCCGGCGCATAGACGACCGGCGCCTTGCCGTCGCTGGCGGCGAGCACGATCCTGGCGATGGCGTCGGGCTTGGCCCAGAGCGGGCCGCCCTTCGGCAGGTGCGCCGTCATCGGGCTGTCGATGAAGCCGGGCTTGATCACCACGGCCCGCGCGCCGCTGGCCGCCAGGCGATGGGCGAGGCCCTGAACCAGCGCCGCCAAGCCCGCCTTGGCCGCGCCGTAGACATAGTTCGAGCGCCGGCCGCGATCGCCGGCCACCGAGCCTATGACCACCAGGCTGCCGCGGCCCTGGCGCTCCAGCAGGTCCGCCGCCGCCAGGCTCCAGAGCGCGGCGGAGGTGAAGTTCACTTGCAGCTGGGCCGCCGCATAGCCGAGATCGGCCTCGGCGCGCGCCTGGTCGGTCAGCACCCCGTAGGCCAGCAGGATCACGTCGACGCCGCCCAGGCGCGCGGCGAAGTCTCCCAGCAAGGCGCCGCCCGGGGTCTGGGCCAGGTCTGCGCTCGCCACTTCGACGGTGGCGGCGCCGCGGACGGCGAGATCCGCGGCGATGCGCTCCAGCTCGCCGGTGCGGCGGCCGACCAGCAGCAGCGCCGCGCCGCGCGCAGCCCAGCGTCGCGCCGCCGCTTCGGCGACTGCCGAGGTCGCGCCCAGGATGATCACTCTGGGTCCGGTCACGTCATCCCCATGCGAGCCAGAAAATCCGAGCCGCAGGCCGGATCGCGCGCCCGCAGCAGCCGCTCGAAGGCCGGATAGCCGAGGTCGAGCATCGGCCGCGGCAGCCGTCCGTCCTTGGCCGGGTATAGCGCGCCGCCCGCCGCGCGCACCACGGCGTCGAGCCGCGACAGCAGCTCCAGGGTCGGCCGGCCGCGATTGCGGAAGTCCAGCGCCAGGGTGTAGCCCGGCCGCGGGAACGACATCACCCCCGGCGAGGGCAGGTCCCCGAAGGTCTTCAGCACGACCAGCGCCGAGCCGTCCCCCGAACGGCCGATGATGTCGAGCATCTCGGCCAGGGCGTCGGGCCCCGGCCCCGGCGGGACGACGCATTGGTACTGGTAGAAGCCGGCCGGTCCATAGAGCCGGTTCCACTGCTCGAGCGCGTCGAGCGGGTAGAACCAGGAGCCGTAGTGGACGAGGCTGCGGCGCGGCTTCATCAGCTGGCGCGCGCGGTAGGCGGCGTTGAAGGCCGCCAGCGACACCGGATTCAGCACGAACCCCGGCGCCTCGAACGGTACGGTCCGGGCGCGGTCGACATGGGCCTCGAGGCGGCCGTCGGTGGCCCAGCTGGCGCGGGTGTAGACGCCCAGGCCGGCGCGCGCGCCGCGCTGGGTGCAGTCGATCCAGGCGACCGTCTGCTCGAAGCCGTCCAGGCTCTCCGCGTTGAGCGCGAAGAAGTCGCGCAGGGAGCCCATCGGCAGAATTTCGGAATCCAGGAAGGCCGATGCGATCGGCTGCAGCTGCAGGGTGACGTCCAGGATGATCCCGGTGAGGCCCAGCCCGCCGATGGTCGCGGCGAACAGCTCCGGTTCGCTCGACGGCGTCACCTGAAAGACGCCGCGGTCGGAGCGCAGCAGGGTGAAGGCGCGGACATGGCGCCCGAAGCTGCCGGCGCGGGTGTGGTTCTTGCCGTGCACGTCGTTCGCGACCGCCCCGCCCAGGGTGACGCGGCGCGTCCCGGGGGTGACCGGGACGAACCAGCCCCGGGGCGCGCAGACCTTGAGGAGCTCGCCCAGGCTGAGGCCGGCCTCGGCCGTCACCAGCCCGGTCGTGGCGTCGAAGCCGATGAAGCGGTCCAGGCCCGGCGTGGCGATCAGGCGCCCGCCGGTGAAGGCGCAGGTGTCGCCGTACGAGCGCCGCAGGCCCACCGCTAGGCGGGGCCCGCGATCCTGCGCCGCCCAGGCGACGAGGTCGCTCGTGAAGCTCGGCGCGGCCATCTGCTGGGGCGCGCGCGAGACCCGGCCCCAGGAGGTGGCGCCGGTCTGGGTGCGGAAGGTCAGGCGCGAGGCGTCCACGGGCGCCGCCGCGGAAGCGGGCAGGTCCGCGCGCCGCTTGCGCGAGGCGCTTCGGCTCAAACCAGCACCGCCGCCACGATCATGAGCGCCAGCAGGGCGCCAAGCCCCAGGCTCACCTTGTCGCGGACCGCAAAGACGACCGGATCGTCGTGCAGCTGGCCGCGGCCGCAGAGCAGCCAGATCCGCCCGAGCCACAGGGCGAGACCCACCGGCAGAGCCCAGAGCAGGCCGGGCGTGCGGTAGAAGTCTGCGCGGAACGCCTCCTCGATCAGGTACATCACCATGACGAAGACGGCGGCGGAGGCCAGCGACACGCCGAACGCCATCACCAGCGGCTCGTCCGCCGCCACATAGCCGCGGCCGGCCAGCTGCCCGCCGCCGCGCGCCTTCAGCCGCGCCATCTCGGTCACACGCTTGGCGAAGGACAGGGAGCTGAAGATGAACATGGAGAAGACCAGCAGCCAGGCGGACCAGGCGACGCCGGCGCAGACCACCCCGATGGCGATGCGCAGGGTAAACAGGCCGGCGAGCAGCACCACGTCGAGGATGGGCACGCGCTTCAGCTGGAAGGAATAGGACAGGGTGGTCGCCAGGTAGAGGCCCAGCATCCCCAGCGCGCCCCAGCCCCGGGCCTGCCAGCCGAGCCCCACGCCGGCGACCAGGCCGAGCGGAATGAGCGCCAGGCCCACATGCAGCGGAATGAGGCCGCTCGCCAGCGCCCGATGGCGCTTGGACCAGTGCCGGCGGTCCTCCTGCAGATCGAGCAGGTCGTTGAGCAGATAGGTGGCCGAGGCCAGGCAGCCCATGGCCAGGAAACCCAGCACGCTTTGGGTCCAGGCCGAGACGGAGCCCACCGCCCCGCCGAGCGCCAGAGGGACGAAGATGAGGGCGTTCTTGGCCCACTGGTGCAGGCGCAACGCCTTGATCCAGCCCCGCAGCCCCGCGCGCGGGGCGGGCAGGACGGCCTCAGGGGGGCGGATCCGCTCCAAGCGGCGGCGCAGGCCGGCGGAGCGGCCGACGTAGACCGCCTCCTGGGCCACGGCCCAGATCGCCAGGTCGGCGCTCGCGTCGCCCGCATAGGCGAAGCCGTCGGGGAAGCGCTCGGCCAGGGCCGCCGCCTTGCGCCGGCCCTTCAGGTTGGCGGCGCCGTCCGAGCCGATGACCTCGTCGATGAAGTCGAACCGGGCGACCAGCCGCCGCGCCAGGTCCTGGTGCGCGGCGGTGGCGACGTGCACTTCGCGGCCGGCCGCCGCTTCCGCTTCCGCCCAGGCCAACACGTCGGCGCGCAGCGGCAGCAGCTCGACCTCCAGCGTCACGGCCTCGGCCAGCCTGCGCTTGAGGTGGGCGCGGCCACCGAGCAGCCAGCTCAGGACGAGGAAGATGCGCAGCGGATTGGGCTTGAGGAACGCAAGCAGGCATTCGGCCAGGAGGTCCGTCGCGATCAGCGTGCCATCGAGATCGAGCACGAGCGGCGGACCGGCCGCGGAGTCCGCCGCCGGCTTGCGCAGCGCCGCGCTTTCGACGCCGCCGTTCAACATGGCCTTGCTCCGCGGACCGCGCTCACTGTGCGTCTCGGCGCCGATGCAGGCTGGGGATGCACTCTACTTGGTCAGCTTCATCAGGGCGGACCAGGCCTGCCATCCCATGGCGCGCTCGGAGAGCAGCGCGCGATCCAGGGCTGCGCAGGCCTTGAACATCGGCTCGCCCAGGGGCGTGCGCCGAAATGGGACGGCGGCGAGCGTCGCCAAGCCATAGAACTCCCACTCGTTCTTGCTGAAGATTTTGTCGGCGACGCGAAAATCGGCCTTGGTCAGCGGATGTTCGTCGACCGTGCGGGCCTCCGGCGTCGCCGAGCGATAAAGGTTGATCAGCGGATTATAACCGAGCGGTTCGCGGAAGATCGCCACCCCGCCGGGCTTCAGGATCCGGGCCACCTCTTCCAGCGCGCGGCGGGTGTCGAGATGGTGGATGATGCCCAGGCCGAAGACCAGGTCGAAATGGTCGTCCGGGTAATCGGTGGCGTGCGCGTCCCGCGCCGCCAGATGAACATTGTGCAGCCCGCTTTGCGCGGCCTGCCGCTTCGCGGCCTCGATCGCGACATCCGAGATGTCGATGCCGTGCATCTCGCGCGAGCCGGGCGCAATGCGCAGCGCCCATTCCGCCAGGCCGCAGCCGTACTCCAGGGCCACCGCGTTCCGCGAGTAATGCGTGATCAGCTGAATATACTTTTCATCGGCGTGCTTGAGCGCAAAATAATATTTGTCCTGGTCGGCGCGCGCTTGATCAGTGCGCACCTCCTCCGCAAAGCGCTGATTGTGATACTCGCGCTCGCGGTCGACGACCGTCGCCGGGATGCTCATTGGCCCTCAATCCTGAACCGGGACAGGTATGTCGACGCCCCAGCAAAACCTGCGCCAGGGCGGCTCAGCTTACAAGCTTCAGAATCGTGACGCCCGGTCAGAATTGCCGCACGTGGCCTGTATGAGGCGCCGCTCATATCCTCGCAGGCGGATGGCGGACAGCACGCCCGACGCGTAGGCGCCGGTGTCCAGGCCGATCCGCCACCGGTGCATTTCGGGGGCCCGCGTCGGGGTATGGCCGTGCACCACCACCTTGCCGGGACAGGGGACCTCGATCTCCAGGAACTCCTTGCGAATCCACAGCAGATCCGCCGCCGCCTGCTGGTCTACGGGAACTCCCGGCCGGACGCCGGCGTGCACGAACAGGTAATCCCCGCGCCCGATCCACAGCTTCATCGCCCGGAAGAAATCCCGGTGGCGATCGGGCAAGGCCTCGACGAAGGACTCCCGGACGCCGGACCAGCCTCTGACCTGCCCGGCCCGCGCCAGGTCGACTCCATATGACTCCAGCGTCGCGCCGCCGCCGTGCTGGGCCCAGGTCGGGCCCACCGTGTGGTCATCCAGGAACAGCAGCACCGCTTCCTCGTGATTGCCCAGCAGGCACTCGACGTCGCACCAGTCCTCCGCCGCCAGGGCGATGGCGCGTTCGATGCAGCCCGCCGAATCCGGGCCGCGGTCGATGAGGTCGCCGAGCAGGATCACGGTGGGACGGGCCTCCCCGAGCGACAGGGCGTCGGCCCGGATGAGCTCGATCACGCGCTCGAGCAGGTCCAGGCGCCCGTGCACGTCGCCGATGGCGTAGACGGTCTGGTCGACGCTGGGGCGTGCACTGGGGCGAGCACTGGGGCGGGCGCTCGGCCGTGCGGCGGCGCGCGCGGCCTTAGGTCGCGGTGGCCGCTTCAGCGAGAACATGTGATGCCAAGCAACGGTCCTGGACCAGCCAGATGATCAACGCCCCCCGGAGGCGCGCGCCGCCGGTCGAATCGTCATCATCTAGTCGAAATCAAGTTCGCCGCGCCAGCCGAATCCGCAAAACAGCCGATTATGTCGCCAATTGCGCAAGCTCTCCCGCTCGCACTGGCAAAGAAATTGCAGCCGCACTCTCGAATGGGGTCGAGCGTCGCCTTTTCGAACGTAAAGGCCTTCGCTTCGGTCGCCTGCTCGGATAGGGTGCGCCCGTGGCCGAAGCGTGAGCGGTCCTGGGCTCGGACAGACACAACAAGGACTTAAGGTTGGGCGTGAATGGCTGACGTCAATGTACCCGAGCGGCTGACCGCCGCGGTCGCAACCCCCTTTATCGATCTTTCGGCCTTGGTCGGCCGCTACCGCCGGCACCTGCCGCTGGT
>CBJNAS010000128.1:0-8115 GCA_966434565.1 uncultured Phenylobacterium sp. | reverse complement strand
AGGCAAGGCGCTCAGACCGCGATCTCCGCCTGGGTCAGGTTGCAGCCGGTCAGGCGGGTGTGGGTCATGTCGCATTCGAGGAAGCGGGCGCGCAGCGCGCTCGCCCCGCGCAGGTCTGCGCCGCGCAGGGTGGCGCGGGTGAAGTCGGTGCGCACATAGCGGCTGTCGGCGATCATCAGCGGGCCGAGCTGGGCGCCGCGCAGGTCGGCGCGGGCGAGCTGGGCGCCCACCAGCTTGGCGCCGCGCAGGTCGGCCTCGCGCAGGTCCGCGCCACGGAAGTCGCAGCCCGTCAGGTCCGCGCCCTGCAGCTGCACCCGCCGAAGGTCGAGGCCAAGGAACACGGAACGGGGGGCGATCAGGGCGGTGAGCCGGCGCCCGCCCAGGCTCCTGAGCGGCCGGAAATCGATTTCGGCGAGGCGGCGCACCGCGCCTTGCCGTCCGTCGGAGTCGCAATAGGCCTCGTGCTCCTCGAGCACCTCGGCGAGCGGCCGGTCGTCGATATAGGCCAGCGGCGGCGGTCCGCGCAGCACGTCGGTCATGTCCGCGTCGTCGAGGCGCGTATGCTCCAGGTTCACTCCGGACAGCACGGTGCGCTTCATCGAGGCGCCGGAGAGGTCGGCGCCACCGAGGTCGGCGCCGGAAAGGTCGGCGCCGTCCAGCACCGCGTTCATCAGCCGCGCCCCGGCGAGGTGGGCGCCCGTCAGCAGCGCATCGGTGAAGTCGCTGGCAGCCGCCACCGTGCCGGTGAGATGCGCGCCCGTCAGGTCGGCGCCGCAGAGCACCGCCTCGTTCAGCTCGCCCGGCCGATGCTCGTGGCGCAGCACCCGGTGGTCGCCGAGCTTGTCCTGCAGGGCGATGCGGCCCTCACGCAGGTCGCAGCCGGCCATCTCGGCCTGGGTCAGGTTGGCCCCGCGCAGGCAGGCGCCGCGCAGATCCGCCCGCTTCAGGTTGATCCGGCGCATGTCGGCGCCGCGCAGGTCCGCGCCGAACAGGATGATGCGCGACATGTTCGCGCCGACCAGGCTCGTCCCCGAGAGCTTGGCGCCCGCGAGATCCGCCTCGCGCAGGTCGATGCCGTCCAGCTTGCAGCCCGAGAGGTCGACGTAGTTCAGGCTCATCCGCCGCCCGCCGGCGCGGCCGGCCAGGTACCGCTGGTGCGCCTCGACCGCCTCGCGCAGCGAAGGCAGGTCAACGGAGGTGTGATGTTGCGGCAGCGAGCGCGTCATGGTCCCGCAAAGGTGGCAGGCCGCACTTAAGGAACCGTATGCGTAGAACGTTACGCGCGGCTAAATCACTACCTTAAGGCGAAACTCGCAGAACGCCCGGGGACCGGGATCGCGCGCGGCCTCCCGCGTCTTACTTGTCGGGCTTGGCGTCCCCGCGCGTCGCGGCGGCGATCAGGGCGCCGATCTGGTCGGTGGAGTCGGCCACCTGGCTCAGGATGTGCAGCGGGCCGGCGCCGGGCCGCACCGCGGTCGCCATCTGGGTGGCGGCCGTCTGGGCCATGGCGATGGCGGTGTTCTCGGCGGTGTTGAGGCCCGAGGCCGCCACGCGGCGCGCCTGGGCGTCGGGATAGATGAAGCCATAGGTCGGATAGGTCGAGCCGCCGAGGTCGCGGCTGGGATCGTACCAGACCTTCACCGCGCTCCAGTCGCCATGCGGGGAGACGTCGACCAGGGTCACGTCCTTCTCGATCTTGCCGCGCGAGCCCTCGATCGGCGACCAGTTGGCGTGGGTGATCTGGATGATGCGCTCAGTGAGCACCTGGCTGACCACGGCGACGTGGCCGAGCCGCATGCGCTGTGTGGGCTTGAAGCAGAGCACCGCGCCGGCGCGGGGCGTGAAGCCGGTCTCGTAATGGCCGACCGCCTGCTGCCACCAGGTGTAGGCGTCGCCGAAGATCTGGATGCCGGACATCAGACGGGCGAACGGAACGCACTGCCAATAGGTGTCGGCCATCGCGCCAGCCGTGGGCGCAAGGCTCACCACGACCGCGACGGCCAACGACCCGAGCAGGGTTCTCGTCCGTTTAAGCATGTATGGGGCGCTCCCCCGACGCTACCGGTACAACGGATAAGCCTAACTTCATCTTAGTGAAAAGAGGGTTTACGAGGCCGCGACCACCTACCGCGCGCAATCCGGGCGGCATCACAAACCCGTTACAACTCTAGGACTCGACCCAGCAGAAAGATATCGCGAGTAATGGTGAGCGACATCTCGCCGGCTCATGGCCAGCGGCCGCGCGGGCGGCGCATGACATACGACTGGAGTCTGAATTCGCGCCATGTCGCAGTCCTTTTTCATCCAAGCCGCGGCATCAATATACCTCATCACGGCGCGATGAAACGAACCGAAACAAGTCCGCCGCAGGCTGATTAAAATCATGGCGCCGTCCGAATGGTTGCGCTTCACAAGCGCGCGAGGACCCAAGCCGGCTGTGGATAGAATCCCCGCGGGACCTTTTGCTCGCCCCCCGCGCCGGATTGGCTAAAAGCGCGGCAGGAGGGCTCCCATCCATGGACAATCTCGCCGCCCTGGCGGCCAGCCCGGCGGCGTGGGCCGCGTTCGTCACCCTGGTGGTGATGGAGGTGGTGCTGGGGATCGACAACCTGGTGTTTGTCGCCATCCTCTCCAACAAGCTGCCGCAGGCCAGCCGCCGCAAGGCGCGCTTCATCGGCATCTCGCTCGCGCTCGCCTTCCGCATCGGCCTGCTCTCCACCCTGGCCTTCATCGTCGGCCTGACGGAGCCGGTGTTCAGCCTGCCCTTCCAGGCGCCGCTGGGCGAGGACGGCCGGCCGCTGCTCGACCTCTCCTTCTCATGGCGCGACCTGATCCTGCTGGCCGGGGGCCTGTTCCTGGTGTGGAAGGCCACCACCGAGATCCACCACAGCGTCGACCCGCACCGTTCCGACGACCTGCTCGACAAGCGACGCACGGGCGCGCTCGGCTTCGGCGCGGCGATCGCCCAGATCCTGATGCTCGACGTGGTCTTCTCGATCGACTCCATCCTGACTGCGGTGGGCATGACCGAGCACCTGCCGATCATGATCGCCGCCGTGGTGGTCGCCGTCGGCCTGATGCTGCTGGCGGCCAATCCGCTCGCCGATTTCATCAACGCCAATCCCAGCATCGTCATGCTGGCGCTGGGCTTCCTGCTGATGATCGGCGCTACCCTGATCGCCGACGGCTTCGGCGTGCACGTGCCCAAGGGCTACATCTACGCCGCCATGGCCTTCTCGGGCCTGGTCGAAGGGCTGAACATGGCCGCCCGGCGGGCGAAGGGGGGTGGGGAATGAGGGGGCGTTCAGGCCCTCGGGCCGAGTTGTGTGAATGCCATAGCCCCGTTAAGGGGAGGGAAAGCTTATGCTTTCATCGCGTTGCCGGAACGGGCGACGCAACCTAGGCTGAGGCGCTGATCCCCAGGGAGCCGCCGCCGCACGCGCATGCCGATCAACTATCTTTCGGCCGCCCAGATTTCGGCGCTGGACGTCACCGTCTTCCGGCAGCTCGCCAGCAGCAAGATCGGCCAGCTCACCCAGACGCAGGTGGCCGCGCTCAGCGCCACCGACCTGGACGCGCTCTCCACCGGCCAGGCCGCGGCGCTCTCGGCGACGCAGGTCAAGGCGCTGACCACCGCCCAGATCCCGCACATCCCCGACACCGTGGTGTTCAGCGCCAGCCAGCTGCTGGCCCTGAACGGGACCCAGCTCAGCGCGCTGAGCCAGACCCAGCTCGGCCGGATCGACTCTGGCGAGCTCGGCCAACTCAGCAGCGGCCAGGTCGCCGCGCTCTCCACAGCCGCCTTCTCCGCCCTGAGCTCCAGCCAGATCGTGGGCCTCACCGCGACCCAGATGCGCGGCCTGACGAGCACCCAGATCGCCGGGCTCAGCACGACCGACGTCTTCGAGTTCAGCTCCACCCAGCTCGGCGCGCTCACCGCGACCCAGATCGGCTGGATCACCTCGACCCAGCTGCAGCAGCTCACGACGACCCAGGAGCAGGGCCTGACGGCGACCCAGATCGGCGCGCTCTCCACCTCCAGCCTCGCGGCGCTGACGCCCAGCCAGATGGCCCAGCTGAGCGCGACCCAGCTCGCCGGGCTCACGCCCACCCAGGTGGCGAGCCTCGGCGCGACCGACTTCGCGGAACTCTCCACCACCCAGATCCAGGGCCTCACGCCCACCGACTTCGGCGCGATTTCACCGACCAACCTGTGGAGCCTGGACACGGCGGTGATCCAGGCGCTCACCCCCACCCAGTTCGCCGCCGTCAGCACCACCCAGATGGGGGGCCTGGACACGGCGGGCTTCGCCAAGCTCAGCACGACGCAGGTCGCAGGGCTCACCCCCACCCAGCTCGGCGCGCTCTCGGTCACCAACCTCGTCTCGCTCACCACGACGCAGCTGCAAGGGCTCTCCGCGAGCCAGATCCAGGGCCTCTCGCCCATCCAGCTCGGCAGCCTGGCGACGACCGACTTCGCCCGGCTGACCAGCACCCAGATCCTCGCGCTCAAGCCGACCCAGATCGGCGCGCTCTCCTCGAGCAACGTCTCCTGGCTGGACGCGACGCTGGTCGGCCAGCTCACCACCTCCCAGGTGGCGGGCCTGTCCGCCTACCAGGCGCACTGTCTCTCCGCCTCGGACATCGCCGAATTCTCGGCCACCCAGATCGGCGCGCTCGCTGCCGGGCACATCGGCGCGCTGGCGCCCGCGACCTTCGCCGCCCTCAGTCCCGACCAGTTCGCCGCGCTCACCTCGACCCAGCTGGCGATCGTCACCGCCGGGGCCTTCGACGCGCTCAGCTCGACCCAGGTCGCGGCGCTCACCACCACCCAGGTCGAGGGCTTCTCCAGCGCCACCATCAATGCGCTGAGCGCCAGGGACTTCGGCGAGCTCACCTCCACCCAGGTGCTGGCGCTGACCGCCACCCAGCTGGCGGCGCTCTCGACGACCAACCTCGCCGCGCTCACGACGACCGAAGTCTTGGGCCTCAGCGCGACCCAGGTGGGCGCGCTCACCACCAGCCAGATGGGCGCGCTCACCGGCAGCCAGGTCGGCCAGCTGCACCTCGTTCAGATCTGGGCGCTGTCGAACAGCCAGATGGCGGCGCTCACCTCGACCGCGGTGGGCGCGCTCGACGCGGTGCAGCTGTCGGCCTTCGGCGCGGGCCAGCTCGGCGCGCTGTCGACCACCGCCTTCGGCGCCCTGACCTCGACCCAGGTGCAGTCGCTGTCGAGCGGCCAGGTGTCGGGCTTCAGCGCGCTGCAGCTGCGCAGCCTGGGCTCCCGCGACCTCGCCAAGCTCACCCTGACCCAGTTCAGCGCCTTGACGCCGACCCAGGTGGGGGCGCTCACCACCACCGTTTTCGGCGCGCTCACCGGCACGGAGATCGCCGCCCTGACCCTGACCCAGATGTCCGGCCTCACCACCGCCCAGCTCTCGGCGCTGGCGGCCGCGGGCTTCGGCCCGGTGACGCCCACCCAGGTCGCGGCGCTGACGCCCACCCAGGTCCGGGCGCTGACCCTCGACGTGCTGGCGGCCTTCGACACCGACCAGATCGCCGCGCTCACCCCCACCCAGATCCCGGCCATGACCACCACTCAGATCGCCGCCTTCACCACCACCCAGGCCCACGCCCTGACACCCGTCCAGCTCAACGCCATGAGCGGAGCGCAGGTGGCCTGGCTGCCGGGGTGAGGGCGTTCTACAAAAAGCTGTACGGGTCGATGTCGATCGCCAGGCGCACGGCGCCGGGTGGTTTCACCCGGGCGCGCCAGGTCGCCATATAGGCCGAGAGGTCGACGCCGCGGTCGGCGCGGATCAGGAAGCGCTTGCGCCGCCGGCCGCGCACCAGGCTGAGCGGGGCGTCGGCGGGGCCGTAGACCTCCACGCCCTCGGCGTTGGGGGCGGCGCGCGCCATCTCGCGCATGAAGGCTTCCAGCTGGGCCGGGTCGGGACCGGAGGCGATCACCGCGGCCAGCCGGCCGAACGGCGGCAGCTTGGCCAGCAGGCGCTCCTCCATCTCGGCGGCGACGAAGGCGTCGCGGTCCTGGGCCTGCAGCGCCTGCATCACCGCGTGCTCGGGCGCATAGGTCTGCAAAAGCGCCCGCCCCGGACGGTCACGCCGCCCGGCGCGGCCGGTCGCCTGGGCGAGCAGCTGGAAGGTGCGCTCGGCGGCGCGCAGGTCGCCGCCGCGCAGGCCGAGGTCGGCGTCGACCACGCCCACCAGGGTGAGCTTGGGAAAGTTGTGGCCCTTGGCGGCCGCCTGGGTGGCGACCAGGATGTCGATCTCGCCCTCCGCCATGGCCTCAACCATCCGGCGCGCCTCACGGGCGTCGAAGACGGTGTCGGAGGAGAAGACGGCGATCCGCGCCTGCGGGAAGAGGGCGCGGGCCTCCTCCTCCACCCGCTCCACGCCCGGGCCGATCGAGACCAGGCTCTCCTTCGCGCCGCAGTGCGGACAGCGTTCGGGCTTGGGCATGGAAAAGCCGGTCAGATGGCAGACCAGGCGGCCGGAATAGCGGTGCTCGACCAGCCAGGATTCGGTGTCCGGCGCGGTGAGCCGCTCGCCGCAGGCCTTGCAGAGCACCAGCGGCGCATAGCCCCGGCGGTTGAGGAACAGGAGGGTCTGCTCGCCCCGCTCCAGGGTCTCGCCCATGGCGGCGATCAGCGGCGCCGAAAGCCAGCGGTCGCGTTCCGGCGGAGTCTGGCGCAGGTCGACCAGTTCGATGTCGGGGAGCTGAGCCACGCCGTGCCGCGCGGACAGGCGCAGCCAGCGGTAGCGCCCGGTCTCGGCGTTGCGCAGGCTCTCCAGCGAGGGCGTCGCCGAGGCCAGCACCACCGAGCAGGCCTCAATCTTGCCGCGCACCACGGCCAGGTCGCGGGCGTGGTAGATGAAGCCCTCCTCCTGCTTGAAGGAGCCGTCGTGCTCCTCGTCGACGACGACGAGCTTCAGATTGGCGAAGGGCAGGAACAGGGCCGAGCGGGCGCCCACGACGATGCGGCAGCGGCCGGCGGCCACGGCCTCCCAGACCCGCCGGCGGGCCGGCGGGGCGACGTCGGAGTGCCACTCGCCGGGATGTGCGCCGAAGCGGGCGGCGACGCGGCCGATCACCGCCTGGGTGAGCGCGATCTCCGGCAGCAGGATCAGCACCTGCGCGCAGGCATCGGCGGCCAGCGCGTGGGCGGCGGCCTCCAGATAGACCTCGGTCTTGCCCGATCCGGTGACCCCGTCCAGCAGGGCGACGTTGAAGCCGCCCTCGTCCAGCATCTCGTTCAGGAGAGCCGCCGCGGCGGCTTGGCTGGGGTTGAGCGCGGCCCGCGGGCGCGCGGGATCCGGCGCCTCGAAGCGCGCCTCGGACACGACGTCCACCACCTCCAGCACGCCCTCGTCGACGAGAGCCCTCACCACGCCGGCCGAGACCCCCGCGGCGCGGGCGAGCTCGGCCGGCGTCAGCGCCTGGGCGGCCGCCGCCTCCAGCACCCGCGCCCGGGCCGGGGTCGGCCGGGCGGGTGCGGCCCCGGTTGGCCGGACGAGCCGCTGCGGGCGGGGACGCGGCGCGCGTGCGCCGCGCAACGCTATGGCGAGCGCTTGTCCCGGCGCATCGACCGCGTAGCGCGCCGCCCACTGGACGAATTCCAGGGTGTTTCGCGGCAGGGCGGGCTCGTCCAGGCGCCGTTCCACCGGCTTCAGCGGACGATTGCCGCCGGCCCCCTCGCGCAAGCCCACCACCACCCCGCGCAGCAGCCGCGGCCCCAGGGGCGCGGCGACCTGATCGCCCACGGAAAGGGCCATGCCCTCCGGCTCGGCGTAATCGAACGCCTCCGGAAGCGGCGCCGGAAGAAGGACCGAAGCGATGCGGCTCATGCTAGTGTTCCGCTTCCGAAGTTCGCAGGGCTTGGTGGCGGGTTCCGACGAACTCCGGAAGCGATGAGGACACTAGCAGACCCTTCGATCTCTGGTGCGCTTGTCGGATCTGAGTTCGGCTCGGTCGCGACCCAATCGCGGGCGAACTCAGATCCGGCGCACCAGACGGCTTTTGCGCTTTCGCATTGAGCCGCTACAAGGCCCCGCGAGCAACCGAAGGCCCCACCGATGCAGCTGTGCCGCGACACC
>CBJNAS010000127.1:0-8116 GCA_966434565.1 uncultured Phenylobacterium sp. | reverse complement strand
AAGTTCATCCCTGGCCCATCTGCAGCGCAAACCTGCCGCGGCAGCGGCTTAGTCCAGTGGCGCCATGCAGGCTAAGACCACAGGCCACCGAAAAATCGTAGTCAGCCCCGGGCTTTGCCGAGGCGCGCCTTCGCGGCCTTTCCAGAAGCGGCCTTGAGCAGTTCGGACCAGGCGTCGGGCGGATTATCCTTGTCCAGCATCTTTCGGAACGTGGCGTAGGCGTCTGTCTTTGAGCCGTAGGCGCGCTTGGTGTCGTCGTCGTTGACCCAGGCGAGGACGATCACCTTGGCGCCCGCGTCGAACCGATAGAACAGGCGGTACTGCTGAAAGAACTTGGCCCGGAACCAGTGCTTGCGCTTGGGGCCGAGGGTGTCGCCCTGCCGGTATTGCGGCGCCGCCGGGTCCTTCGGGATTTCCTCGAAGGCCAGCTTCACGATGGCGGCCAGGAGCTTGGCCTCTCGCGTGCCCTGATACCCCGTGGGGTTCCTGGCCTTCGCCGCCTCCACAGCCTGGCGGTAGGCCTCCAGCTGGGTGAGGAACTGGGGATGGGCGTAGATCGTCCAGCCGCCCACGACCAACGGCGGCGCTTCGGCCTCAGGCTTCTTCGCCGAGCGGGGCATCGAGGTCCACTTCGACGCCCGAGACGAGCTCGCGAAGCTCGCCGACGTAGGATGCGGTCAGTGACCGGAGCGCATGCGGACGATCGTGGAGGTCGCGCTCGAGGAGATCGAGAAACGGCCCGAGCGCCGGGTCCTCAAGCTCCTCGGCCACGTCGGCCTTCACCAGCAGGACCCGATCGCCTTCCACCCGATAGGCCACCCGGTCGCCCCGGCGCAGGCCGAGCGCTTCGCGCACGCCCTTGGGAATGGTGGTCTGGAACCGGGCGGTCAGGGTGCTCTCGATCATGTCGGACCTCTCAAGTCGCACCAGAATGTAATGCAAACGCATTGCCATCGCAATGGGAGCCGGACCGTCTGGCGGGCTATCCCCGCATGGCCTCGGCCAGCCGCGCGGCCGTGCGGTTGGCGACATGCTTGACAGGCTCGTCGCTGAGGTGCGCGTAGATTTCGGTCGTGCGCGCCTGCTTGTGGCCGAGCACCTTCCCCACCATGAACAGCGAAGCGCCGTCCGCGATGGCGAAGCTGGCGAAGCTGTGGCGCAGGTCGTGCAGCCGCACGTCGGCCAGGGTCGCCACGTCGTCGGGTGCTCGCCTGCTTCCTCCGCACGCCGGCGGGCGATGGAGTCCGCCCGCAGCCGCACCTTCTCCCAGTGATGTCCCAGCCCGATGTAGTGGCCCTCGCCCTTCATCGCCGGCAGCACATAGGGCGAGCGTCGTTTCGGCTCAGGCCGTTCGCCGGAGTTGTAACCGCGCATGTCGGGCTCGGGCCGGCCCGCGTCCCATCGCTTCAGGATGGCCAGGGCGCTATCCGCCAGCGGCACGACCTTGGCGCTGGTCTTGGAGTCAGGAAGCCGCAGGCAGCTCTTGCGCCGGTCCACCCCCGCCCATTCCAGGGTCAGGATCTCGCTCTTGCGGCAGCCGGTGAGCATCAGGAGGCGCACCGCGTCGGCCATTGATGCGCATCCTGCGCCGGATCGAGCCACGCCGCCAATTCTCGGGCTCAAGGATCATCGGCGCGCGGCGATGCTATAGTCCCTCAACATCGCATCCAAGCGCGCGGGCAATTCTTGCGAGCGCGGAGGCGGGAACTGGCGTCACGCCGCCCTCATAGTTTCGGATTTCCTCGCTTGTGAGTTCCGCGGCGGCTGCGAGTGCATCCTGCGTGAGCCCCTGCATCTTGCGGCGCCGTCTGATCGCCAAGCGAATGTAGGGTTCAGCGCGGCTGCGACAGCTGGACATTGGCCTCACTCAGCCACCGCTAAGAGAACCGCACTGACCAGGCCGGCAACGGCCATGGTCAGGTAAATGACGGAAGGCAGCGCTCTGACGAACCGAGACATGTCGAACCCGCAACCCAGAATTACGATCACTATCAAAGCACATTTTATAGGAGGTGGTCTATTTCAAATCGGCGGGCCAGTCACGCTAGATGACTGGACGCGAGCTGGTGGCGTGGAACGTGCGCAAACTGCGAGCCGCCAAGGGCATCTCCCAGGAGCGGCTCGCGGTCGACGCTGGCATTGCGCGCGGCTACATGGGCGACATCGAGCGCGCGTCACGAGCGGCAAGCGTCGACATACTCGACAGACTGGCGACGGCGCTCGGCGTGGAAACGGCGTCGCTCTTGCGCGTGCCTGCCCCGGATGAGACGAGCCCAGCGGCGCTCCCGCGCGGTCGGCGGCCGGCGTGATTGTTGGCCCCATGGAGCCCAGCTGACCTGCAGAGTCAGCGGTTCGCGACGAGCGCCCGCACGTCTTTGAGTAACACGAACAGGTGCATGGGGTCGGTCGGAGATGAGATGAAATCGAAGCGCTCGTAGAAGCTGCGTGCCCTCTCGTCCTTGGCGTGCACGACGAGCGCACGCAGGCCGGCGATGTCGGCGGCCTGCAAGGTCCTGAGCATCGCGTCCTTGAGCAGGCCCGAGCCGACGCCCTGCCCCGCCCACCGGACCGCCACAACCAGACGCGCCAGCACCATCAGGGGGACCGGGTGCGCGGCGACGCCTTTTCGCAGCCGATCGGGCGCATCGGCGTAGGCGACCTGGCCGAAGACGAGGGTGTAGTAGCCGACCACGTCACCGGCGTCGGTGACGCCGACATAGGATTGAGCGGCGCCCATCTGCTGGTTCTGCAGCGCGTAGCGGGCCAGGTAGCGGTTGAGCGGTTCCTTTCCGCAGTCGAACGCCTCGACCTCGTGATCCCGACGAAGCTTCTCGATGACGAGACGACCGTCATTCAAAGACGCTGCGCTCTCCCAGCAAGCGCTCGAGGCGCGGCAGCGGGCGCGGCGGGGCGTCGAGCGCCGTGAGGAACGCCTCCCAGGCTTCGGCGTCGAGACCGAAAGCGCGGCGATCCGGCAAGGTCTCCAGAGCGCGGGCGATCGCGCTCTCGAGGACGAACTGCGCCAAGGTGCGTCCCGATGCCGACGCGGCCGTGCGGAGGATCTGCTTGTCTTCCGGGGCGATGCGCAGATCGAGTTTCTCGGAGCGGTTGGCGGCGGGCATCGGCCTCCTCCTCGCGTCAACGTGGAGACGCGTCCCGACATTGTCAAGACAACGAAGCTTCCGACGCGCGCCGCTCCCGCTTATGAACTACAGATGAGTTGCAGGTGCCGTTCCCATTTCTCCAGCGCGTCCCGTTTCTCGGGAATGTAGCTGTGCCGGTCGTAGACGCTGGTGACCGCCGCGCCTTCTTTAGGCGTATGGCCGAGCAGCAGCCCCACGACCAGGCGGCTTACTCCATAGCGTCCGACGAGCGTCGTCGCGCCTGAGCGGCGCACGTCGTGCGGCGACCCATGTGCAAGCCTGTGCCGCGCGACGATGCGCGCGAACGCCCGGGTGATGCTGTGAGGGTCGAGGTGCTCCTCGTTCGGGCCGGAGGAGGGAAACAGACAGGCCTCTGCAGGATGCAGGCGCCGTATGGAAGCGAGCACCGCGATCATGCCTTCGGTCAGGGGGACGACATGCAGGTGCTTGGCCTTGGCGCGCTCGCTCGGGATAGTCCAAAGCTTCGCTCTCAGATCGAATTCCTCCCACCTTGCACCGGCCACTTCATTGCGGCGGGCGAGCGTAAGGATGAGCAGCCGGATGGCGAGCCCCAGGCCGGGCCGAGGCGGGCGAGCTTGTCGTTGCGAGACAGCCCTTCCTCGCGCTCAGCGGACGCCTCGATCGCGGCGCGGAGGATGACGCCCAGCGCCGCGTCGTTGAACATGCGGTCGCGCGACGTCACCGCGAGCGGCCGGGCCAGGCCGATCGCCGGGTTGGCGTCCAGCCGGTCCTCGTGCACTGCGAAGCCGAGCACTGCCTGAACCAGGGCGCCGATGTCGGCGATGCTGGCCGGACTGAGGCCGCTGTCGGTGGCGAGCTCACGCATGAAGGTCTTAACGTCGGCGCGCCGAATTTCCGCGAAGCGCTTCGAGCCGAGCTTGGGCTCGATGTGACGCCACCATCTCCGCTCCTTGGCGATGGTGGACGCCCGTTTCGGGCGCTTGCGTCCGCCGTGCAGCCCGACGACAGCGGCCTTCCAGTAGGCCTCGGCAAGCTCGCTCAGGGTCTCTCCCGTGCGGGCGCGTTCTCTTTCCGCGGCGCGGTCGGCGGCGGGATCGGCGCCGTCCGTGACGCTCACACGCAGCGTGGCCGCCTTGTCACGTGCGGCGGAGAGGGAAACGTCCGGGTAGGCTCCCAGCAGATGCCGACGCCGGGCGCCGTTGGTCGCCGTGTAGCGGAACTCGAACTGCTTGGTGCCCGCGGGAAAGACCCTGACCCGGAGCCCGCGGCTGCCCTCGATCGAGCACTCGTAGGGCTTTTCAGCCGGTTTCAGGGCGGCGATCTGCCGGTCGGTTCCAACTTGTTTCGCGGACATCCGCACCTCCACTATCGTGGCTCCTGTTCAGGCCGTCCCTCCCTCCCACTGACCCCTACGAACGGGCGATCAGTGGGCCGCTAGTGGGCCACCGGATGCAGGAATGTGTGCGATCAGGCGAACTCAATGGAACGCCAGCGTCAACCCAAACCGTTGTTTCAAAAGGACATTGTTACGCGGTGAAAAGCGCTGCAATAGGGTTCGTCAGCGATCCGCCCTCGCCTTCACCCATGCCTTGCAGGGGCGGGGGCGGGTTCCGCAGCTACGTGGTCGAGGTAGTTGGACCACCATTTCATCATGTCACGCCGGCCAGCGATCCATTCGGCCGCGTTGTAGATCGAGCGGACGTCGCCAGCGTAGTGCGCCAACTGCATCTCGATCCAGTCGCGGTTGAACTCATGCTCGTTGAGGACAGTCGACGCGGTCGAGCGGAACCCATGGACCGTGGCGCGGCCGTGATAGCCCATTCGATAGAGCGCATAGAGCATCGTGTTCTCGGAGAGGACCTTGCTGCGGGTCGGCGCGGGGAACAGGAGCTCGGACTCTCCGGCGAGCGGCCGGAGCTGCTCCAGCAACCCGACCACCTGGGGCGACAGAGGGACGAGGTGGTCGCGCCGCATCTTCATTCGATCGGCCGGGATGCGCCACAGGGGCCGCTCGCCTTTCAGGTCCTCGAATTCGGACCAGCGGGCGAAGCGCACCTCCGACGTCCGAACGAAGGTATGCACCACGAGCAGGAGCGCCAGATGCGTCTGCTTGTCCCCGTCGTAGCCGGCCAGACGGCGCATGAACTGGCCCAACTCTCCGGGACGCAGAGCGGAACGGCGCTTCGGCTCGTTGGGCGTCTTCAACGCGCCTTTCAAATCGGCGGCCGGATCTCGCGGGCAGCGTCCCGTTGCGACCCCGTATCGAAAGATCGCGCTCGCCATTTGAAGGATGCGTCGCGCCATCTCCGGCGCATCGCGCGCCTCGACCGAGCGAATGCAAGCAAGCAGTTCGACAGGCTCGATCTGGGCGATCGGCCGCTTTCCCAGCTGCGGAATGAGATCGGCGTCCAGCCGGCTCCGTAGGCGCTCAGAGTAGGTGTCGACCCAGCCGGTTCGGCGTGCGTCAAACCACTCATTGGCGACAGCCTCAAAGGTGTTTTCCGTAGCCACCTTCGCCTTGAGCTTTTCCAGGCGTCGCTCATGCGCCGGATCCTGTCCCCGCTCCAGGAGATCTCGGGCGTCATCCTTCGCCTTTCGGGCATCGCGCAGCGACACCTCCGGATAGGTCCCCAACGCGAGCACCTTCTGCCTGCCGGAAAAACGATAGGCCATTCGCCAGAGCCGTGAGCCGGAGGGTGTCACGAGCAGAAATAATCCCTCGAAGTCGGACAGCTTCAGAGGCTTGGGACCCGGCTTGAGCGTGCGCAGCTTGGCGTCGGTCAGCGGCATGCTTGTTGGTATCGCGCCGAAGTTTGTTGGTATCAAGCCTCAGGCGTACCAACAAAATGAGCGGGTGGAAGCGATTTCGGTCGAAACCAGAAGGGCTCGATTGAGACTCTTTTTCGATCTATTTCAGCAACTTGTGAGAAATCGGCGAAACAGCCCGAAACCGGCTGAAAAGCCTCGCTGGTGGGCCCGGCAGGACTCGAACCTGCAACCAGACCGTTATGAGCGGCCGGCTCTAACCATTGAGCTACAGGCCCCAGCAGCGACGAAGGCGAGCGGTTAGCATGGCCTGCCCGCGCCTTAAAGCTTCCGTTCAGCTTCGGCTTGCGAGCTTCGCGGGCGAGACAGCTCTGCGGAGGAGGGACGAGATGAAGATGCTGATACGCGCCGGCGGCCTGGCGCTCGCGCTGTGCGCCGGCGGCGCGCCGACGGCGCTGGCGCAGGAACCTGCCCCGGCGGCGGGCGACGCGGTGTTCCGCGCCACCACCCTGGACCTTGCGGCCTATGGCGAGGTCCGGCGCGCGCCGGACATGGCGACCATCAACCTGTGCGTGGTCGCCGAAGCGCCGACCGCGCAGGCGGCCCTGCAGGCGTGCGCCCAGCAGATGAGCCAGGTGCTGGCGGCGCTGCGCCGCGGAGGGATCGCGGCGAAGGACATCCAGACCGCCCAGATCAGCGTCGATCCGCAATATGCCTACGAGCAGAACCAGCCGCCCCGGCTGACCGGCTACCGCGCCGCCAACCAGGTGACGGTGACCGTCCGCGACCTCTCCCGGCTGGGCGCCGCCGTCGACGCCACCGTCTCGGCGGGCGCCAACGAGGTGGGCGCGATCAGCTTCGGGCTCGCCGATCCCACGGCGGCCGAGGACGCGGCGCGGGAGGCGGCTGTGAAGGCGCTCGCGGCCAAGGCCGAGCTCTACGCCCGGGCGACCGGCTACCGTGTGCTGCGGCTGGTCTCGCTCGGCGAGGGCGGCGGGTCGGGCGCGCCCCAGCCGATGGCCATGATGGCCGTGGCCCCGCGAATGGCCAAGGCCGACACCCCGGTCTCGCCGGGCGAGCTGCGCGTGCGCGTCGACGTCAGCGGGGTCTACGAGCTCGCCCGCTAGGCGGCGCCCCTAGTCCGTCTCCTTGTAGCCGTACTCCGGCGTCCCCTGCTCGGCGCCGTAGTACCTGTACGGCAGGAACTTGCCGGAGAACGAACTCCTCCTCGATCAGCGTCTTCCAGGCCGGCCCGTTGACCATCACCATCTCATAGAAGCGGTCGATCAGCGGGTCGGTCGGCGGCATGGGCGTTCCCTGGCCGCGGCAGGGGAGCTCGTTGAGCAGGGCCGCCTCGGCCTCGCTCAGGCCGAACAGCTCGGCGGCCCGGCGCGGGCCGGGGCCTGCACCGCCTGAGCAGGCGCCCGCCGCCGCGGCGCCCGGCAAGCCCGTCGCCTATCCGGGCGGCGCCCTGCGACCGGTCGCCCGGCCTTTGGCCCACCCAGGTCGCGCCTAGAATCCCGAATCCTGGAGCGCGCCTTCGATTTTCTCGCTCATGATCCGGCCGGGTAGCGCGCGATTGCCCTCCATCACTGCGGCGAAGACCAAGCCCTTGCCCTGGATCACGCCGGACGACCACCCCACCCCGCGCGAGCCGTCGGGGGCGCTGTTGCAGCTGAGCTCGCGGACCTTGCCGTCCTTGGCGGTGGCCTTCAGCAGGTCGTCCACCGAGCGCGCGCCCGGCGTGTCGCAGGCCGGCAGCACCCGGGCGCAGGTCGTGTGGGTGTTGTAGCGCCAGACGACCTCCCCGCCGCCCTGGCGACCGATCAGCATGCAGGTGTTCGGGTCGCCGGTGGCGTCTGAGACGGCGCCCTGCAGCTTGTCGGTGTCGACACCCTTGGGCAGGCGCGGGCCGCAAGCGACCAGGAAGGCCGCCGCCGCGAGCGCCGCGCCGGCGGCCAGGCGCCGCATCAGGCGGCCTGCTTGATCTCGTTGCCTTCGCCGAGCAGGACGACGGTGGGCGCGTAGTTGCGCGCCTCCTCGGCGGGCATCAGGCCGTAGGCGACGACGATCACCTTGTCGCCCGTCTGCACCAGGCGAGCGGCCGCGCCGTTGACGCCGATCACCCGCGAGCCGCGCGGGGCCTCGATGGCGTAGGTGGTGAAGCGCGCGCCGGTGGTGATGTTGAGCACGTCCACCTGCTCGTGCGGCAGGATGCCGGAGGC
>CBJNAS010000126.1:0-8130 GCA_966434565.1 uncultured Phenylobacterium sp. | reverse complement strand
ATAGACGCGGCTCAGGCCTTCGCCAGACTTTTCAACGATCTGCATCGACATTCTTAGACTTCCGGGAGCACGCGGACGCACGCGCGCCACGAGCCGCTTCTCGCATGGAAAAGGAACCCGCCCCGGCGCGCCGGAGCGGAAGGGGGCGACTTATGTCACGCCGAGCCCTGCCGTCCAAGCCATAATGGACCAGCCTGCGCGCCGCCCCCTCATCCGCGATGCACGCGGTAGCCGAAGAGCTCGAAGGCGTTGGCGAACAGGGCGTTGATCTTGCTGATCGAATAGGCGCTCATTCGGCCCAGGTGGCGCGGCGCCGCGTCCTCGCCGGTCGCCGGCGGCGCGCCGGTGACGTTGACGCTGGCCGCCTCCGGCGGATCGAGCCCAGCCTGCGCGCAGAAGCTCGCGAAGTCCTGCTCGAACGATTCCACCCGACCGACGAAATCCACGTTCCTGCGGCCGCCAAGCCCGGTCCAGAAGAAGGCCGGATGCAGGGGGAAGCTGGAGTTGCGCCCGATGTCATAGATCTGGTGTTCCTCCACCAGTCTCCACCAGCCATCGAACTCGAACGCCGCCGCCGCGAGTTGGGCGCGGTTTTCCGCCAACTGGCGCAGGACCAGGCTCCTGATCCATGGCGCCGGGAAGTCCGAGCCCGGCTGGGCTTCGAGGTCGCGCTGGAGCTGCAGGAAGCCGGAATAGACCCGGTCGTAGGGATTGCGCACGAAAGCGCCCGTGTAATAGCCGAGCCTGGACTCCGGCAGGCACTGATACTCGGCATAGGTGAGGTGCTGGTGGACCACCCGCTGAAGATAGGGATTGTAATGATAGAAGCGGCTGTAGGGGCTTTCGTTGTAGGGCCGCAGCCGATGATGGGCGGTGGAGCTGGCGGTCTTCCACGGCGCGAGCATCACGAAACGCCGCTGGTGAGAGATGATCATCGCCGGTCGCGGGTCTCCAGACGGGGGTGCTGTCGGGCTGTAGCCACGACGGCCGCCTCGCGGCAAGCCCGCGAGCCGTCGCAGCGGCGGCCGAAGCCGCGAATTTGTCCGGGTGCTGACGTTGGTCGCTGCGACCAAATCCCCCCTGCCCTTCGCCTGAGCGTCTGGTATGAGCGCCCATGGCCGAGCACTCCGCTATAGCGCGCGCCTATCTCGACCTTGTCGGACGCGCGCTGATCAACGACCTCCATCCCGACGCAGGATTCCGCGTCGTGAGCCTGGTGAAGGACCTGCTCGCGGCCCGCGGCGAAAGCGACGACTGGGCGGCCGTGGAGACGGAGCTGGCCGGGCGCTTCGCCCGCCGCGGCGACCTCGACCGGTTCGCGCCGGAGAACTGGTACTACGACGTCGCCGGCGACCCTTTCACCATGGTCTCGCCCAAGGCCCTGCGCAATGCGCGCGAGGCGGTGGAGACGGTGCTGGCCGAAGACGTGCCGGGCGATTGCCTGGAGGCGGGGGTCTGGCGCGGCGGCCTCTGCATCATGATGAAGGCCGTGCTGCGCGCCGCCGGCTCGCCGCGCCGGGTGTACGTCTGCGACAGCTTCCGGGGCCTGCCCGAGATCACCGACGGCGTCGATGCGAGCCTGCGCCTGCACGATCGTCCGTTGCTGGCGGTGGCCGCCGACCAGGTGCGGGAGAATTTCCGGAGATTCGAGCTGCTGGACGACAGGGTGGTGTTCGTCGAGGGCTGGTTCGCCGACACCATGCCGAAATTGCGCGGCCAGTTGGATGCGATCGCCGTGCTGCGGCTCGATGGCGACTACTACACCTCGACGCGCGAGGTGATCGACGTGCTCTACGACAAGGTTTCGCCGGGCGGCTTCATCATCGTCGACGACTACGGCGTCTATGCGCAGGCGCGTGACGCCATCCACGACTTCTGGCGCTCCCGCGGGCTGGCGCCGCAGCTGATCGCCGTCGACGAGAGCTGCCACTACTGGCGCAAGGACAGGTAGCGGTGCGCGCCCCGCGCGTCTGCGCCTGAAACGCCCATGACCAAGATCACCGTCGGAATTCCGGCCTATCGGACCAGATTCCTCACCGAGGCCATTTCGAGCGTCCTCACCCAGACCTTCACGGATTTCGAGCTCCTCATCTCGGACGACAGTCCGGATGGCGCGGTCGGCGACCTGGTCAGCCGCATCCGCGACCCGCGCATCCGCCTGATCCAGGGCCCGCGCAGGGGGCTGGTGGCGAACAGCGCCCACATCTGGGAAAACGCCTCGTCGCCCTTCCTGAAGTACGTCTATGACGACGACCGGATCTATCCCTCGGCCGTCGAGACCCTGCTCGGCCTGATCGAGCGCGACGAGCGGTTCCTGTTCGCCTTCTCGCATCGCGACGTCATCGACGAATACGGCCGGGTGATCCGCAGGCCGCAACACTTCGATGCGGAGACCTGGCTCTGGTTCGAGGGCCGCGCCCTCGCCGAGTTCGTCGTCAGCAACATCGTCAACCCGGTGGGCGAGCCGACGGCGATGCTGATCCGGCGCTCCGCCTTCCCCGACGGCTCGGCCCTGCGCGAGTTCGCAGGTTTCGAGATCCGCCATCTGATCGACGTGGCCTTCGTGCTCAACGCGGCCGGGCTCGGCCGCGCGGTGGCTACGCCCGAGCGCCTCTGCGCCTTCCGCCAGCACCGCGAGCAGGTCTCGTCGGACCGCGCCGCGCCCGCCTACCCCGCCGGGCTGTTCGAGTGGGAGATCCTGGTGCGCGGGGCGGTCCAGTCGGGCCTGGCGCGGCCGAACGCGGCGCTGCTTGGCCTGCAGCCTCTGGATGCGCTCTATCGCCGGCTCGGCCACGGTTTCGAGGAGATCGCAGGCTTCAGGGCCGGACTTCCGCGCCTGGGCGACCAGCTGGGGGCGGGCCAGACCGCGGTGATCGACGCGGATTTCCGCGAACGAATCGCGCGCGCCGAACGGCTGATCCGCGAGCGCGCCGCGCGCCCTTCGACCGAGCGCGCCCCGCCCCCGCTCTCGGGCGAGAACCGCACGCGCCTGACCCTCGACCTGGTCACGCGTCGCCGCGCGAAGGGTTGGGCCTGGGCGCCGGAGAGCCCGGAGACGAGCTTGCGGGTGGAGGCCCTGTGCGAAGGCCGGGTGATCGGCCAGGCGGTCGCGAACATGGAGCGGGCGGACCTGCGCGGGATCGGGACCGGACGCTATGGGTTCGACCTGAGCTACCAGGAGACGATCCTAGGCGAGGAACTGCCGTCCTTTCGCGTCATCCTGGATGCCGAGGAGTTCACGCCGGGAGACCACAAGTTCGCGCCGCTGGAGGTCGAACCCAAGGCCATCGGCGAAGGCGGCGCCGAGGTCCTGCGGCAGCATGCGCGGTTCACGACCGCCGGACCCGATTTCGAAGCGTTCCAGCCCGACATCCTCGCAGGCAAACCAAAGGCGGCCCCCAGCGCCGAGCCGCTTCTCGTCGCCTTCTATCTCTCGCAGTTCCACCCCATCCCGGAGAACGACCGCAATTGGGGCGCGGGCTTCACCGAGTGGCGCCAGCTGGCCCGCGGGGCGCCGCGCTTCCCCGGCCATTACCAGCCACGCATCCCGCGCGATCTGGGCTTCTACAACCTGCTGGACCCCGACGTTCTGCCGCGCCAGGTCGAGCTGGCGCAGGCCGCCGGCCTGGGCGCCTTCGGCTTCTACTACTACTGGTTCGATCGCAGACGCGTGCTCGAACGCCCGATCGAGCAGTTCCTCGGTTCGGCCACCGAGATGCCGTTCTTCCTGATCTGGGCGAACGAGAACTGGACCCGCGCCTGGGACGGCGGAGCGAGCGACGTCCTCCTGCAGCAAAACTATCATCAGCATGACGAGGACGCCCTGCTCGAAGATCTCGGCCGGCATATGGTCGACCGACGCCATGTGCGGATCGACGGGCGCCCGCTGTTCGTCATCTACAACGCGGGTGACATCCCCGAGACGGAGAAGACGCTGGAGCGCTGGCGGCGCAAATGGGAGAGCCGATTTGGCCTGCAGCCGCTGATCTTCATGGCCCAGACCTTTCATCGCGAGGACCCGCGCCCCTACGGCCTCGACGGCGCGCTCGAATTCCCACCGCACAAGCTCGCGGCCAGGACGCGGCCGATGGAGGTGCTCGGCGCCTACTCGGCGGACTTCACAGGCGACGTGATGGCCTATGACGAGATCGTCAGCGCCTCCCTCTCCGAGCCGCCGCAGCTGTTTCCGCTGATCAAGACCGCGGTCCCGGCCTGGGACAACGACGCGCGGCGTCCCGGCCGCGGCATGACGCTCACCGGCTCGAGCCCGCAGAAATACCAGGCGTGGCTGCAGGCGCTGCTCGAGCGCGCCATCGAGCGGCCGGTGCTCGGCCGGCCGATCGTGGCGATCAACGCCTGGAACGAGTGGGCGGAAGGCGCCTACCTCGAGCCCGACGTCCATTACGGCTCAGCCTATCTCAACGCCACCGCGCGCGCCCTGAGAGACGTCCTGGACCGCAACGCCTGAGCCCCTGCGGGCCGCCGGGCCCGCGGGGACTGGTGCGGATGAGAGGACTCGAACCTCCACGCCTTGCGGCGCTGGAACCTAAATCCAGTGCGTCCAGCAGTCCATGTCGAATTCTCCTAACTCCCTCAGAGACTTACAGAAACAAAGCTTCACCCTAGGATCGGACACACCGTGGACACGTTGGACACAAGCCGCAGCCCGAAAGGCGAACGCCTTGACCACCCACACCATGTTCGACGGCCGCTTGCAGATTTATCGCCGCACTGACCACGGCCCGTGGCAGGCCGCCGCCCGCGTCGGCGGCCAGCGGTTCCGCCAGACCACCGGCGAAATGGCGCTCGATCGCGCCAAGGACGTGGCCGAGGAATGGTACCTGGACCTTCGCGGCAAGCTGCGCACCGGGCGCCTTGAGCCCCTGGCGCCCAAGGAAAAGACCTTCGGCGAGGCCGCCGAATCCTACCTGCGCGAGGCGCGCGTTCTCGCCGCCAGCGTCCGCAGCCCGACGTACATCCAGCTCCTGGAGCTGCGGCTGAACGTCCACGTCCTGCCCTTCTTCAAGGACAAGCCATTGTCGGCGGTCAACAAGGGGCTCGTGCAGAGCTACCGGGTGAAGCGCGCCGAAGAGACCATCGCCAAGACCTTGGCCGAGGCCCTTGCTGCGGCTGATCGGAAGGCAGCCAAGCGCCTCAAGAGGAAGAAGAAGGAGCCCCCGCCGACCCCGGCTGAGCGCGCGAAAATTCTCGCAGATTGCGAGCGGGAAAAGGCCGAGGCGAAAGGCAGGCCGCCGGCCCGCAGCACCATGCTTCAGGAGATCACCACGATCCGCCAGGTGCTGAAGCACGCCGAGGGTCGAGGCTGGATTCCCTACGTGCCCAACCTCTCAACGCCCTACATGACCCAGGGCAAGCGAAGCCGGCGCGCCTGGTTCTCCCACGAGGAGTACACGCGTCTTCGTCAGGCGACCCGCGGTCGGATCACGGAAGGGAAGCTGGGATGGAAGAGCCGCTATGAGGACCTCCATGACTTCGTGATTTTCATGGCGAACACGGGCCTGCGGCCGGACGAGGCGTGGAAGCTCGAATTCCGCGACGTGGCGATCGAGGACGACTACGCCACCAAGGCGACGATTCTGGTGATCGACGTGCGCGGCAAGACGGGCGTCGGCTACTGCAAGAGCATGCCCGGCGCCGTCCATCCGTTCCGATCGCTGCGCAACCGGCGGGAAGAAGCCCTCCGGGATCAGGGTGCTTCGGAGGAGGAGATCGCCCGCCTCCTGCCCACCATGAAGGTCTTCCCGGATTACAGCCGCGACCTGTTCAACAAGATCCTTGAGGAGGAGAACCTCAAGTTTGACCGCGATGGGCGGCGGCGGACCGCCTACAGCCTCCGCCACACCTACATCTCCATGCGCCTCATGGAGGGCGCCAACATCCACCAGGTGGCCAACAACTGCCGCACGAGCGTCCAGATGATCGAGCAGTTCTACGCCGCCCACATCAAGGACCGCCTGGACGCCTCGGCGATCAACGTCATGAGGCCAAAGGCGGCGCGGCAGGCGGCCCGACGGTCCATGCGGCGGCCGGAGGAGAGCCCCACTCCTTGAAAGAAGACCAGGGGCCGCGCTTGCGGCCCCCCCCTCTCGGCTATACATCCAGTCCCGTTGCGGGCGTGGCGGAATTGGTAGACGCACTCGGCTTAGGACCGAACGCTTCACGGCATGGGGGTTCGAGTCCCTCCGCCCGCACCAGCCCCCGCGACGCCGAACGGCGGCGCCAGATCGCGCCGAACGGCGCGCCTTGCAAACAGAACGAGCCGAACGGCGAGTGGCTGAAACGCCCGAACGGGCATCGCTGGCTCAAAGGCGAACTCGAGATGGTCCGCTTTCGGGTGCCTACCGGGCTCGACGATGAATGGGTAAGGCGGCTCGTCTGCTACCTTGGACGTCCGGTGGCGGGAGGAAGGGTTTCATTTCCAGCGAGTACAGACATCGATCGTCTTGCATGGCGGTCGTGTGCTCCGCCTCGCAGCGAATCGGCACCGCCCGATCGTCACCTCACCGCAGCCAATCGGTGGGGACGAACTTGATCCCGTCGCGCCAACGCTCGGATTTCCGGAACGGTCTCGGGCGACGCGCCTGCGGCGGCCAGGCCATGGCGCTTGGCTTCTGACAGCAAATCCCGGCCCGTGCCCGCTTGTTCGTCGGTCAGGGCCTTCGCCTCGGCCCAGTCCCGCTCAAGTTTGCGCAGCCGGGCGCGGGCCTCCTCGTAGCGCTTCTGCTTGAGGAAATAGTCCTCCTCCATCGCGCCCATGAAGTAGGCGAGCGAGTCTTTGATAGCCGCCGGAACGAACTGGTCGCTCTGTCGGTGGAAGAGCAGTCGAGGGTTGGCGATCTCATATTGGAACTGCAGGCAGAACAGGATGGCGTGGCGGGACGAGGCCTCTAAGGCCATGCGGGTCGATCCCGGCTCAGGCCGGTAGAGGTTCTCCGAAATGCCGAGCAGGTTGGAGAGCTGCAGCTTCAGGCCGTCGGCCGTATAGTTCTTCGCGAAACCGCTTGAATCCGTTGGCAGCTCTTCGACCCCGCGCTCGATATAAATTTTGTCGCTCACCTTGGCGTTGGCGCTCGGATTCTTGCGGGCGACCAGGATACCTTCGCCGTCGCGGTCCAGGAGGATGGCGAACCATGTGACCGAGCGGCGGATTTCACCGCGCGGAATGGTGCATTCGTCACGGCCCCAGCAATAGTCGACGATGTCGAGCAAGGCGGACTTACCGGACTTGGATCCGCCGGTGACGACGTTGAGCCGGCCAAGTTGAAAGGACACCTGTCGGCGTTCACCGGTCATCGAGTAGATGCCGATGGCGCGAAGTTGGATGCTCATGGTCTCAATCCGAAGGCTTTCAACACTGAGCCGGCGCCGCCTTGATTGGCGAACCAGCGGCCGAGCAGGTCGGCGGCGCGGCGGGTCGCTTCCGTATCTGGCGTGGCCTCTGGCCGCCTAGCGTTCAGCTTGTAAGGCCGGGCTCCACGGCGCAAGCCGGCCGCATCGATAGTCAAGGCGGCATGCTGGACCGCGAACAGAATGGCTTCACGGGTGGCGGGGCGGAGGCCTAACGCTCGGCCGGGCAGGTCGGCGATCTGCGGACCCCGTTCCGCCGCCCAGGTGGCGAGAGTCGCGTTCGACGGGCCCGGGAGGATCTCTCGGGTTTGAGCGTGCAGGGTAAGTGGCAAAACCAGGAAGGCCAGCGACAGGGGTATAGGCCGGCCTTTCCGCCTTGCTAGAGCAGCTCGCTAGCTGCACCTTAGCATTGACGAAAGGCCGCGCCCCCTTTTTCGGGGCGGCGGATCGCTGGGCGTTAGCAAGCGCCCGCTCAGCGACTGGATAGGGCCGAGACGAAGCGCTTCAATCCCTGGCGCTGGAGCACCTCCAGATAGGCGACCTTGGAGACCAGTGAGATGCTGAGATTCCTCCGAGCGTTCTCCACCGAGGCCGCGACCGCGTCCGGCATGATGTCGTAGAGTTCGGCCAGGAAGCCGTCAGGCGTCAGCTTGCGCAGCCCGTGCTTGCGAAGTTCGGCCGCCGGGAAGTCGCGGACATTCCACGTCACGATGATCGAGGCGCCGGCTTCCGCAGCCGCGGCGACGACATGGCGGTCCCCAG
>CBJNAS010000125.1:0-8245 GCA_966434565.1 uncultured Phenylobacterium sp. | reverse complement strand
CCGCCTCGTAATAGATCGCCGCGGTCATGCAGTCGGTGGCGCGCGCCTCGTCGAGGACGCCCTCGGCGGCCAGGTTGAACGGCTTGGCCGCGGGGTTCGGCCCCTTGACGATCGGGTTGGCGGCGTTCCAGCGGCGCGCCGCGTCAGGCGCGAGGTCCTGCAGCCGGATCACCGCCGGATCGGCCGTCGCGCTGGCCGGCGTCACGGAAGCCGGCGGGGGCGCCGCCGCCCGAGCCGGATAAGCGGGCGACCGAGTGCGGACGGCGTGGACGTCCAGGTCGGCGTAGGCCGGCCAGGCGAAGACCGAGGCCGCGGCGAACGCCAGGCACAGCAGCGACACCAGCCCCAGCTGCGCGCCCGCGACATGGGCGGCGCGTGGGCGCCGCAGATGGTCCAGAACCCTAAGAAGCACCCGCCTACCCAGCCAAGCCCCAGGAAGCGGTGCTAATAATTGATTAAACTACGCGCAGGCGAGTCCTAATTTCGAGACATCCTTAACGAGCTAAGCGGCGCCACAGGGTCGCGCAACCTGCTCAAACCGTGAGCACCGCCCCGTCGCGCACCTCCACGGGCCAGGGCGTAAGCCGCGCGCCCGCGCAGGGCCCGGCGACGCAGGCCCCGTCCTCGGGCCGGAACAGCGCGCCGTGGCCGGCGCAGAGGATATGCGCCCCGTCCCGCGTCAGAAACCGCTCGTCCAGGGCCGCGAGCGGCCAGCCGGCGTGCGGGCAATGGTCGACATAGCCCGCGACCGCGCCGCCGCGGCGCACGACGAAACCGGCGAACAGGGCGCTGCCGCGCCGGAACCGGAACCCCTTGGCCCCGGGGTCGGCGATCTCGTCCAGGCCGCAGAGCCGCACGCCGGGCGGGGGCCGCGCGGAATCGGGGCGGGCGGGATCAGAGGGCGCCAATGGTCGCCCGAAACGGCCGGACCTCGACGCTCTGGAAGAGGCCGGCCAAAGCGTAGGGGTCGGCGGCGGCGAAGGCCTGGGCCGTGGCGAGGTCCTCGGCCTCGATGATCAGCAGCGAGCCCACTGGCCCCCCGGCTTCGTCGAGGAACGGACCGGCCAGCTTCACTGCGCCGCTTTCGCGCAGATAGGCCAGGTGGGCCTCGCGCGCGCCCAGGCGAACCTCCAGCGAATCCGGCTTGTCGACGCAGGTGAGCACGAACTGGGCCACGGGATCTCCTAATGTTCGTCGCGCAGCGGGCGCGACAGCAGGTCTCGGATCGCCTCGTCCACCCCGGCCTCGCCGGCCAGGATGGCGGCGACCGCCTCGCAGATCGGCGTCTCGACCGCGAGCCGCGCGGCCAGCTGGCGCACCGCGGGCGCCGAGGCCACGCCCTCGGCCACCGAGAGCTTGCCGGCCAGCGCCTGGTCCAGGCTCTCGCCGCGGCCGAGCGCCAGGCCCACGCTCATGTTGCGCGACTGCGGGCTGGAGCAGGTGAGCACCAGGTCGCCAAGGCCGCAGAGCCCGGCGAGCGTCTCGGCCTTCGCGCCCAGCGCCACCGCCAGGCGGGTCATCTCGGCGAAGCCGCGGGTGATCAGGGCGGCGTGGGCGCTGCGCCCCAGGCCACGGCCCTCGACCACGCCGCAGGCGATGGCCAGCACGTTCTTAACCGCCCCGCCGGCCTCGGCGCCGATCATGTCCTGGGCGAGGTAGGGGCGGAAGGCCGGCGTGGCGATCGCCTGCGCCAGGCTGCGACCGAGGTCCTCGTCGGGGCAGGCGAGGGTGACGGCGGTGGGCAGGCCGCGCGCCACCTCGCCCGCGAAGCTCGGGCCCGAGAGCACCGCCGGCGCGGCCTGCGGGGCGGCCTCGGCCAGCACCTCGCTCATCAGCTTCAGCGAGCCCTGCTCAACCCCCTTGGCGCAGAGCACCACCGGCAGGCCTGGCGGGAGCTGCGGGGCCAGCGCCTCCAAAGTCGAGCGCAGGTGCTGGGCGGGCGCCACCGCCAGCACCAGGTCGCTGCGCGCCAGGTCGACGAAGTCGTGGGTCGCATGGATTGCGGCATCCAGCGCCACGCCCGGCAGGAATAGGGCGTTCTCGTGCGCGCCGTTGACCCCGTCGACCACCTCGCGCTCGCGCGCCCAGAGCACCGTCTCCAGCCCCGCGCGGGCGCAGACCTGGGCCAGCGCCGTGCCCCAGGCGCCGCCGCCGACAACACCTGCGCGCTTCACGCCTTGGCCCCCTTGCGACCGGGTTGATGGGTGGGATTGGCCAGCGCCGCGGCCTCGTCCAGCGGCCAGCGCGGCCGGGCCGGCGCGTCCAGCGGATGCGACTGGCCGAGCGCCAGCCGCTCGGCGCCGGCGAGCGCGATCATCGCGGCGTTGTCGGTGCAGTAGGCGAGCGGCGGGGCGGTGAAGGAGAAGCCGCGCGCCGTGGCGGCCGCCTGCAGGGCGGCGCGCACCGCCTTGTTGGCCGCCACCCCGCCGGCCACGACGAAGCGCAGCCCGCCGCCGCCGTGGGCCCCAAGGTGATGGGCCGCGTAGGCCGCCATGGCGCGGTCGCTGCGCTCGGCCAGCTGGCGGGCGATGGCGGCCTGCGCCGAGGCGGCGAGGTCGCGCCGGTCGGCCGCCTCGCTCAGCCCCTCCGCCAGCCGGGCCGCGGCGGTCTTCAGGCCGGAGAAGGAAAAGTCGCAGTCCTTGCGGCCGAGCAGCATACGCGGCAGCGGGAAGCGCTCCGCGTCGCCGTGCTCGGCCAGCGTCTCCAGCGCCGGGCCGCCGGGATAGGGCAGGCCCAGGGTCTTGGCGATCTTGTCGAACGCCTCGCCGGCCGCATCGTCGATCGTCGAGCCGAGCCGCCGGCAGGCGCCGACGCCGTCGACCGCCAGCAGCTGGCAGTGCCCGCCGGAAACCAGCAGCAGCAGGAAAGGGTAGGGGATGTGGGCGGCGAGCCGCGCCGAGACCGCGTGGCCCTCCAGGTGGTTCACCGCGATCAGCGGCAGGCCGCGCGCAAGCGCCACCCCCTTGCCGAAGGAGAGCCCGACCATCACCCCGCCGACCAGGCCGGGCCCGGCGGTCGCCGCCACCCCGGTGAGGGCCTCATAGCCCAGGCCCGCGGCGGAGAGCGCATCGGCGGCGATGCGGTCGATCACCTCGACGTGGGCGCGCGCGGCGATCTCCGGCACCACGCCGCCGTAGGGCGCGTGCGCCGCCACCTGGCTCGCCACCACCGAGGAGAGCACCTCGACCGTCCCGTCGGCGGCCAGCCGCACGACCGCCGCAGCGGTCTCGTCGCAGCTGGTCTCGAGGCCGAGGACGGTCTGGAACGCAGGTTCTGGCGCTGGGCTCATCGGTTGCCGGGAACGGTCCGCTCCTGTAGCAGGCCTTCTTCTGTCCCGCGCACCGAGGTAGACCGCCCGCCGTGCCCACGCAACCGCTCGTCCGGATCGGCGCCCGCGGCTCGAAGCTGTCCCGCGCCCAGTCCGGCCAGATGCAGCGCCGCATCGCCGCCGCCCTGGGCGTCGACCCGCAGGACGCCGAGCGCCTCTGCCCGCTGGTGATCATCTCCACCACCGGCGACCGGGTGCAGGACCGCCGGCTGCAGGAGATCGGCGGCAAGGGCCTGTTCACCAAGGAGATCGAGGAGGCCCTGCTGGACGGGCGCATCGACTGCGCCGTGCACTCGATGAAGGACATGCCCGCCGAGCTGCCGGCGGGCCTCTGCATCGCCGCCACGCCCGAGCGCGAGGATCCGCGCGACGCCTTCCTGAGCCTGGGCCCGGAGCGGCTCGAGGACCTGCCGCAGGGCGCCCGGCTCGGCACCGCCAGCCTCAGGCGCCAGGCGCAGTCGCTGCACGTGCGCCCCGACCTCCGCATCGAGATGCTGCGCGGCAACGTCGACACCCGGCTCGCCAAGCTGGAGGCCGGCCAGGTGGACGCCATCCTGCTCGCCTGGTCGGGGCTGAAGCGCCTCGGGCTCGGCCACCTGCCGAAGAGCCTGATTGATCCCGTGGAGCGCCCGCCGGCTCCGGGCCAGGGGGCGCTGGCCATCGAGACGCGCGCCGGCGACCGCGACCTGCCCTGGGTGCAGGCGCTGGCGCATGCGCCGACCACCATCACCGTCGCCGCCGAGCGCGGGGCGCTGAGCGCGCTGGAGGCCTCCTGCCGCACGGCGGTGGGGGCGCACGCCTGGCTGGAGGACGGCGTGCTGAAGCTGGTGGTCGAGGCGCTGTCCTCGGACGGACGCCAGCGCTTCCGCCACGCGGGCGAGACCGCGATCGCCCAGCTGGCGGAGCCCGAGGCCTCGGCGCGCGATCTGGGGCTTTCCCTCGGCCAGGCGGTGAAGGACGCCGCGGGCGACGCCATCGGCCATTGAGCCGCGGCCGTCCTCTGCCGCATGCTCCGCACCCCATGCCCGGCCGCCGCAAGAAGATCTGGATCACCCGCGCCCAGCCGGCGGCCGAGGCCACGGCCGAGCGCGTGCGCGGCCTGGGCCACGAGGCCCTGGTCGCCCCGCTGCTGGCGGTGCGCAACCTGGACGACGTCGAGATCGACCTGGGCGGGGCCGCGGCGCTGGCCTTCACCTCGGCCAACGGCGTGCGCGCCTTCGCCGCGCGCTCGGAGGAGCGGGCGCTCAGGGTGTTCGCGGTGGGCTCGGCCACGGCCCAGGCCGCGCGCCGGGCGGGCTTCCGCTCGGTGCTCTCCGCCGACGGCGACGTGGCCGTCCTGGCCCAGGGCGTGGCCGCCCGCCGCGGCGAGCTGAACGGCGCGGTGGTGCACGCCGGCGCCGCCGAGCTCGCCGGCGACCGGGTGGGCGAGCTCCAGCAGCGCGGCGTCGAGGCCCGCCGCCTGGTGCTCTACGAGACCGCCGAGGTGACGCCCGCGCCGGCCGAGCTCGCCGGCCTGCTGCAAGCCGACCTGGTGCTCCTGCACTCGCCCCGGGCCGCCAAGGCGCTCGCCGCCATCCTGCGCAAGCGCCCCACGCCCACGCTGAAGGCGCTGGGCCTCTCGCGCAACGTCCTCAAGCCGCTGGCCCGCATCAAGCTCGCCGGCCGCCTGGCCCCGCCCTATCCGCTGGAGGACGCCCTGCTGCAGCTGATCGACAAGGAGCCGTAAGCCCGATGCTTGGCGACGGGCCCAAGAGCGGCTAAATAGCGGCCTCCCCGCCCCGCCGGCTCCCCAGGGACCGGTCGGGCGCCAGGGCCGCCATAGCTCAGCCGGTAGAGCGGCGCATTCGTAATGCGTAGGTCGGGTGTTCGAGTCACCCTGGCGGCACCACCTTCCCCTTGTCCAGCCGGGACACATGGGTGACGGAACGTACCTAAGACATGGGTGGCAACCTCGGGCCGAACGGGTTGTCGAGGGTCTGCAGGGTCTTCTGCTCCAGGTCGATGTAGCCGAGATCGTAATGCATGAAGCTGACGAGCCAGGCGCTTGAACTTAAGGCGGGCCACGTCGCTAACGGCCCGCTTGAACCGTTAGCGCCGTATACGCATTTAGCGTATAAGTCCGCAGTGCACTGGTCAGGCGACGACATTGAGATTGAGGCGGACGATCTTGGAACCGACGACCCCGTCGTGACCGCTCGCATCACGACGCCTGCCGGGATCTTGGACGTGATGGCAGAGCCCTCCCAAAAGGGCCGGTGCTTGGTTCTTGAGCGCCTTCACATGCATGGCGTCGACATCGGACCTCGGCAGTTCGGCTTGGCAAACCTCCGGGCTCTCGCCCAGGCGGTGATGGAAAGGATGGACTTGGATGAAATCGTCATTCGTGGAGCGGTTCGGACCTCGGGTGCGAACCCGGGACGTCGCCCCGGTGAGCGGCGGTTCACCCGCAAGACTTAGGTTGGAGCCGCTCGCTGATTTCAGAGCAACCGTGCAGGTCGCACGGGCTTTGATGCGTCGCGGGGTCAAAGGGCGTCTTGCAAGGCATGTCTCCGAGCAGCTTGCGTTCGGAAGGACGACTGCAATCGGCGTGCCTCATTTCGACGGCTCAGCCCTGGTCCGAGAACTCGGAGAAGCCAAAGTGAAGGCATCGGAAATGATGCCGCTGGCGGCGGGCGACGTCACCGCGGTCCGGAAGCGGCTGGGGATGACACAAGAGCAGTTTGCAGAATGGTTCGCACTGGATGTAGCCACCGTGCGGAATTGGGAGCAGGGCCGAAGCTCGGTGGATGGCGCTGCCGCGGTATTGATTAAGGCGATTGCGCGAGCGCCGGATGTGGTCCACGCGGCTGCGTCTGATACTACGGCCTGCCTCGACGCAGCACCGCTGGCGTGGATGGAATCTGCTTAGCTCGCGTCCCCAATGTACGCCTCCTGCCTAATCTTCCATTCGTAAATTTTGGCGTCGGCGGCGAGCTGCTGCCAGCAGGGCCAGTAAGTCAAAGCTAGACGGCGGCAGTCCCGCATCGCGTCAGCGAACCGAGCTCTAACCCGGCTTTCTCAACGCCCTTTACGCCCCGATTCCTTCCAGAGCGCCGAGAGGACGTTTCACCAGTGGGGCTGGGACGACTGCCGCACCTCAGCCGAGGAGGGCGGCGATCCGGGCGGCGTCAGCCAAGCGGGCCGCGGCTTGAGCGCAGGCGGGTTGGCCAGAAACCCGACGACGATCGGCCTGAAGCTTCCTGCCGGACGACGGAGGTTGCGGCCGAGCGCCAGATCCTCCCGGACGAACACGCCTTGGCCGTTCACGATGAGCGGCCTGCCCTTGACGCTTGGATCGGCGAAGAACCGTCTGCCGCGGAGCACGCTGAAGGGACTGCCGCATTTAGGGCAGGTCTCAGCCCAGCCTTCGCTGCCGAGCAGCCGCGGCGCGCCCGCTTGGTTGAGGGTCGCCCAGTTCTCGAAGTCGCGCGAAACCCGCCGAAGGATCTCCACGGCTTTGTCCCGAGCCCCGGGATCGTTTCGGAAGAACGCCGCCTCCTTGGCGATCGAATAGGCGCCGGTCTCCGGCAGGCCCATGGTCGCGCGCCCTCGGGCGGCTCAACGTCCCGTCCGATGTTCAACTTGTGCCTCCGCGCTCAGGGGCGCGGGTTTGAAGTCGAGGCGTCCGCTCGCATGCTCGATTTCCGCAACCCGCCGCTAGCATGAGCGTTCGAGCTGCGTGCGTTCGAGCTGCTTTCGCCTCGAAAAGCGTTGACCACGAGGTTTATGTGAGGTGATTGTGGCGTATCAATAAACATTGATACGTTAATGGTAATAATGTCGGCAAAAAGCACGATCGCTCCTGCGGGGCGGGACGGGGCGGGGCGGGGCGGCCTCGCCTGCGATATGCTGGTGCGATCAGGCGCTGGCGCTTTCCCCCTGACCCGGTCGCCCAGACGGCGAGTCCATCACCGGAGCCAAAAATGCCTGAATGCGTATTGGTCGTCCTGACAAACCCTGTGGAGGGGCGGGAGGATGAATTCAACGAATGGTACACCCAGCGGCACCTGGCCGACGTGCTCGACGTGCCGGGATTTGTTTCAGTGCAACGCCTGAGGCTTCGCGGCGAGCCGATTGGCGGCCAGCGCTGGAAATATTGTGCGCTCTACAAGGTTGAGCACGAGGCGCCGGAAGCTGCGGTCGAGGAGATGCTGGCGCGAGTCGGCGGCGAGCGCATGCCGATGAGCGACGCCATGGACGAAGCCTTCTGCTGCGCGCTCTATGAGCCATTCGTGGAACGATCGAAATAGCCCAAGCCTCGGCCGCGTCCGCCGTACGGGCGTGGTCGACGCGACCGTCGGGCCGACGGTCGCTGCGCCTCAGGCTTGGGCGTACCTCTGAAAAATGCTCGTCCAGAGCATCTCGGCGAACTGGTCCGTCATCTGGCTCACCCTGACGGGCGAGGTCTCGACGCTAACGAGAAAAGCCAGTCGATCCAGAAACAGGATCAGCATCGCCAGTCGTAAGGCGGTCGGCTCACGCTCCGCCGTTGGCACTCTCTGGAAGAAGCGCTCCAACACCTCGGTCGCCGCTATCGTTTGTGGGACCGCCTCGGCGGCGAAGTCGAGATCGCTCGACGTGGCTTCCCAGTAGGCCTCGCAGAGCCGGTGCACCCGGCGCCACATCTTGAGGTAATCTTCGAGCCAGGCGCGAACGCCCTGCAGGCTGCGGCAACCGTCGCCATCCAACTGAGCCAAGGTGTCCGCCACAGCTTGCGTCAGGTGGGCGCGCAACGGCGCGAGCAGGTCGTTCTTGCTTGGGAAATGGCGGTAGAACGTCGGGGCCGTCGTGCCAGCGACCTCGACGATGCGCTCGACAGTGGTGGCCCGGAAACCCTGCTCGGCGAAACAGGTCATAGCGGCCCGCAGCAGCTTTTCG
>CBJNAS010000124.1:0-8310 GCA_966434565.1 uncultured Phenylobacterium sp. | reverse complement strand
CCGGTGGTGCCGGGCGCGGTGATCCGCTGCCGTCCGGTGGGCGCGCTGATGATGCGCGACGAGGCCGGCGGCGACGAGAAGGTGCTGGCGGTGCCGGTCGACAAGCTGCACCCCTTCTACACCGGGGTGGATTCCTGGCGGGCGCTGCCCACCATCCTGACCGAGCAGATCGCCCACTTCTTCCAGCACTACAAGGACCTGGAGAAGGGCAAGTCGGTCGAGATCGTTCGCTGGGCCGACCCCGAGGAAGCCGCCGAGCTGATCCGCGGCTCGGTCGAGCGGTACAAGGCGGGGGTTTAGGATCTCTTACCCCATGAAGGCTACGGCATTCATACAACTCGGCTCGAGGGCCTGAACGCCCCCTCAGTCGCCTTCGGCGACAGCTCCCCCGCAAGGCGGGAGACGGAGGGGGCGTTCGGCGCAGACGTGTGAATCCGACCCTGCTCCCCTCCGGCGGGCAACGCCTCCTCATCAAGGGAGGGAAATCACCCCCGTACGAAATCCAGGAACACCGGCGCGCAGTCGCCGAGGCGCTTTTCCTCGTAGCGGGTGGTGACGTGGTCGGCCGGCGGCGTGCGCCAGTCGGCGGCCTGATCGGCGGTCCAGGTGAGCCCCGGCGTGGCGACCAGCCGCGCCAGGCTCCAGTCTACATAGTCCGCCCAGTCGCTGGCGAAGCGTAAGGTCCCGCCGGGCTTCAGCACCCGGGCCAGTTCGCGCGCCGTCTCCGCCTGCATCAGCCGCCGCTTGTGGTGGCGCGCCTTGGGCCAGGGATCGGGGAACAGGACGAAGATGCGGTCGAGGCTGGCGTCCGGCAGGCGCGCGAGCAGGTCGCGCGCGTCGCCGTCGTGCAGGCGCACGTTCGTCAGGCCCCGCGCGTCGATGTGGCGCAGCGCGCTCGCCACCCCGTTCTGGAAGGGCTCGGCGCCGATGAACAGCACCTGGGGCCGCGCCGCCGCCTGGGCCGCCAGGTGCTCGCCGCCGCCGAAGCCGATCTCCAGCCACACCCCCGCCGCATCCGCCATCAGGTCGCGCGGCGCGAACGGCTCGGCCGGGACCCGCAGACGCGGCAGCAGGGTGTCGATCAGGGCGGCCTGACGCGGCTTGATGGCGCGCGACTTCAGGCGGCCGTAGGAGCGGAGCGGCGGATGGGGCGCTGACATGGCGCGTTCTTCTAGGCGCGGCCGCGCGCGATGCGAAGGCCGGCCTCGACATTTCGCCGAAGCTGGAACTCACGCCGGCCCCGCGGGTTGGCGCGGACGTGTGCGGGCCAGGCGAACCAGTGCTGGACGCGTTGCGCCGCGGCGACGTGATCGCGGCGCCGGCCGTGGCGGTGGTCGCCCATCCGGACGACGAGACGGCAGGCCTCGGCCTGCGGCTGTCGCGCTTCGCGGACCTCACCTTGATCCACGTCACCGACGGCGCGCCCGAGGACATGGGCGACGCGCGGCGCGCCGGCTTCGCGACCCGCGCCGCCTACGCCCGCGCCCGACGCCGTGAGTTGGACGCCGCCCTGGCGGCGCTGGGCGCGGCCCCGCGGCGCCTGGCGCTGGGCGTCGTCGACCAGGGCGCCGTGGGCCGCCTGGCCTGGCTGGCCCAGACGCTGCGCGGGCCGCTGGCGAAGGCCGAGCTGGTGCTGACCCACGCCTACGAGGGCGGCCATCCCGACCACGACGCCTGCGCCTTCGCCGTCCAGCTGGCCTGCCGGGGCCTGGCGGCGGAGGGCGCTCGTCCCCCCGTTCGTCTGGAGTTCGCCGAGTACCACAAGGCGCCCGACGGGCGGCTCGCGTTCGGCTTCTGGCCGGACCCGCGGTCGCCGGCGGTCGCCGCCGAAGCCGCGCCCGCGGACGTCACGCGCAAGGCTGCCGCACTCTCCTGCCACCGCAGCCAGGTGTCGATCACGGCCTGGTTCGATCCGGCGGCGGAGATCTATCGGGCGGCGCCGAGCTATGACTTCACTCGCCGGCCGCCGCCAGGGGCTGCGGTCTATGACGACTGGGGCTGGCCGATGACCAGCCGGGCGTGGCGGCAGGCCGCGCGCGCGGCGCTGGCCGAGCTGGGAGCCGCGGCATGAGCCTCCCCGTGATCAGCGTGGCCTATCCCTTCGCCCCGGTGACGGCCGACCCGGTGGGCGGGGCCGAGCAGGTGCTGAGCGCGCTCGACCGCGGCCTGGTCGCGGCGGGCGACCGCTCGGTGGTGCTGGCGGCGGAGGGCTCGGCGCCCACGGGCGAGCTCGTGACCCTGCCCCAGCCAGCGGGCGAGATCGACGAGGCGGGACGCGAGGCGGCGTACGCCGCCCTGCGCGCCCGGCTGACGGAGACGCTGGAGCGGGTGCGGCCGGACGTGGCCCATCTGCACGGCGTGGACTTCCACCGCTACCTGCCGGCCGCCGGGCCGCCGGTGCTGGTCACCCTGCACCTGCCGCTGGACTGGTATCCGGCCGAGGCCCTGGCGCCTCAGCGCGCGGACGTCTGGCTGACGCCCGTCTCGCGCGACCAGGCGAGGCGGCGGCCGCCCGGCGCCAGGCTCGGCGCGCCGATCGAGAACGGGGTCAGCCTGGAGGCCTTCCGGCCGCGGCCCAAGCGCCGCTACGCCCTGGCGCTCGGCCGGATCTGCCCGGAAAAGGGCTTCCACCTGGCGCTCGATGCGGCCCGGGCGGCCCGCATGCCCCTGCTGCTCGCGGGCCCGGTCTTCCCCTATCGCGAGCATCGCCGCTACTTCGAGGCTGAGATCGGCCCGCGGCTCGATCGCTGGAGGCGCTGGATCGGTCCGGTGAGCGGCCAAGCCAAGCGCCGCCTGATCGCCGGCGCACGCTGCCTGATCGCCCCCAGTCTCGCGCCGGAGACCTCCTCGTTGGTGGCGCGCGAGGCGCTGGCGGCGGGCACGCCGGTGGTGGCCTTCCGCAGCGGCGCTCTGGTGGAGGCGATCGAGCCCGGCCGCACCGGGATCCTGGTGGACACGCCCGAGGCCTTGCCGCAGGCCCTGGCCGAGGCCGCCGCCCTGGATTCCGGCGCCTGCCGCCGCGCGGCCGAGCAGCGCTTCTCGGACCGGGAGATGATCGCCGCCTACCTGGCCGTCTACCGCAGCCTGGCGTCCGGCGCCGGCCTTCCCCTGCTGAACGAGGGCGTCGAGGAATGCTGCTAGGAGTTCGCTGGACCATGGGCGACGTGAGCCCGCGCGGCTTCGAGGCGCTGCGGCTGTCGCTGCACGGGGCGTTCAGGCTGTTCGGCCCGGAGGCCGCCTATGTGGTCTATGTGAACAGCCTGGACCTGGAAGAGGCCCGCGCCCGCACGGGGCCGGCCCCGGAGGCGGTGGTCTGGCGGACCGCCCCCGCCGAGCCCCCCGCCGTGCTGCGCGCGCACCTGTCGCCGGCCATGGCCGAGGGAGTGGCCTGGAAGCTCGCGCCGTTGCGCGCCTTCGAGGACCGCCGGGAGCTGGCGCTCGACAACGACGTCATCCTGTGGGCCATCCCGGCCGCCATGCGCCGCTGGCTGGACGAAGACCAGGGCGCGCCGCTGATCGCCGAGGACGTCACCCCGGCGCACGGCGCCTTCGCCGACCTCTGCGGGCCGGAGCCGCGCAACTCCGGCATCCGCGGCCTGCCGCCGGGGTTCGACCTGGCCGCGGCCCTCGCCTACGTGCTGCGACGCCGTCCGGTTCCTCTCGACTCCGAGCTCGACGAGCAGGGTCTGCAGGTCGCGGCCCTCTCGCAGGGCCCGGCGCCGCTGGTCGTGCGGACGGAGGACGTTACGATCTGCTCGCCGTTCCATCCGCACCAGCCGCACCTCGGCCGCTCGGGCGCCCACTTCGTCGGCCTCAACGCCCGGGAGATCCCGTGGCGCTGGTACAACCGGCCCGCCGCCGAGGTCCGCGCCGAGCACTGGGAGCGCCTCCGGCCCGAGCTCTACGCCCGGGTCGGCCTGCCGCTCTGAACGCCCCCTCAGCCAGCGGAGTTTATCCTCGGGCCGGCCTTCGGCCCGACCCGGTCCCCCGCAAGCGGTGAAGCATCCAGAGCGCGCCGCCCGCTCCTTAGCCCGTGTGCGTGCGGGTGACCTCGTGGGCCAAGCGCTGGAGATTGTGCTTGGCCTGGTCCTTGCGCGCCCAGACGGAGTGCGGAATCCGCGCCATCGTCTCGTCGCGCACGTGGATGCTGGCGATGCAGCCGCCCGCCGTCGGCGCGATCTGGTAGATGATCACGCCGTGGTCGGAGCCCTCGACGACTTCCATCTCCAGCCGCCGGCCGGGATCGAACGTCCTGACCTCGGTGACGAAGGAGGCCTTCCAGCCGTGCACGCCGGCCTCGTGCCTGACCCGTGAGCCCACCGCGAGGGGACCCGGCGTCAGGCGCTCGGCCCGCTCGCCCTTGGCCACCCATTCGCCTTCCCGCTCGGGGTCGAACATGATTCCCGCCACGTCCTCGGGCGAGGCGTGAATGGTCTGCTCCACGAAAAAATCCATCGGCTTCTCTCCAGTTGAGAACACCTCACCGTCCAGCGCGGGAGCACGCGCCTTGACCAGCCTCAAGGGCGGGTGACTCGGCCCTGTGTCAGGCCGTCAGGCGGCCATGACGCGCCGCGGAACGCCGGCGATCTTGGCCCAGGCGAACTCGCGGATCGCCGCTGCGACGGCCTTCGGCTTCAGGGCGGGCACGCCGGGGACGCGATAGAACGCCGCCGTGTACAGCCCGATGCCGAACAGGGTCGCCGCCTCGTCGAGGCTGAGCTCGAAGCTTTCCGCCGCCAGCGTCAGGGTGTCCTGGGTCACGCCGCTGCCGTCCAGCCGGACGATGTCGGCGCTGCAGCTGTCGCGCCACCGCAGGCCGATGGCGTCGGGCAGCGCGGTCACGGCGTGGCCGAGCGCGCACATGCTCCAGGAGCCGTCCGGCCGCCGCCGCCGCCAAGTCTGGTGGTCGTAGTCCTGGTCGCGGATGGTGTCGAGGTGGCTCGCCAGTGCGAGCAGGCGGCGCGCGCCCTGGTGTTCGCCCCCATCGAACGGGTCGATGTCATAGGCCATGGTGAAGGCTCCTGGTTCAGCGCGCGGATCGCGCCATCTGCATCACCAACACTCCAGCTCGCGACCCGTGGCGCGGCTCGCTCAAATGTGAGTGCCGACGGACGTTTTGCGCCAGGCCCGGCGGCGCAGCTGCGGCTGGTCGAGCGCACCCCAGGCGTACTTGTAGGGCTCGCGGCCGCGCAGGAAGTCGAAGCGGCGTACGCCCTCGCGCACGGCGGCCTCGAGGCTGTGGGCGATCAGCAGCCAACCCGGCCCGAAGCCTGCGAGCTCGGGGTCGAAGGCGTGCAGCCAGCTGTAGCCGCAAGCCCCGCGGCGCAGCGCGTAGTGGACGGCGATGATGCGCCCGCCAAGCCGCAGGGCCTCGAGGCGCAGCATGTCCGCGGTCAGGAGGCTCGCGGCCGCGTCCTGGCAGAAGGCCATGACCGCCGCCGCGGCGAGCACACCGGCCTCGCCGCGGGCGCGCCAGCGCGCGCCATGCAGGCGTTCGAGCGCTTCGAGATGTTCGGAAAGGCTGGCGGGGTCGGCGCGGCCGAAGCTCACCGGCGCGATCTCCGCCAGCCGGCGGGCGCAGCGGCGCAGGTCCGTCCGGCGGCCGCGCGGCAGGCGCGCGACCACCGCCGCGGGATCGGCCGGCAGGTCGAGCGCCGGGCAGGGCGCCTCCGGCTCGATCCACGACGCCAGATCCGGGCCGAGCGGCAGGGTCAGCAGGGGCGAGCCGTCCGGCAGGTCGCGAAAATCGGCCACGTCCCACGGGGCGCCGGGCGAGGCGATGCGCGCGTTCAGGGCGGCGGCCACGGCGTCGCGCGCGGCGGGCCGGGCGAGCAGGTCGAGGCGGTCGCTCGTCCCGTTCCCCAGCAGGGTCAGCTGGCGGCGCCCGCTTGCCGGGTCAAAGTGGACGAACAGCGGCGCCAGGCCCACCAGCTCGCCGCGGCGGCGGACTGCCAGCGTCCACAGCCCGCCGGTCGGGCGGAAGGCGCGCCGCCAGGCCAGCAGCCACTCCGGGCTCTGGAACGGCGTCGCCGTGGGATCGGCGGCGAACAGCGCCGCCCATTCCGGGCGCAGCGCCTCCAGGGCGGCGGCCTCGGTGATCTCCTCGACCTCGACCGTGGCGGCCGAAAGCGTCCCCGCCGGCATGCCCGGGCTCCTGCGACGCGCTGCGCAGGGCAATCCTCACGTAGGGGGAGGGTTCCCGTCAGACGACGCTGGTGGCGACCTGGCGCAGGCCGGCCAGCACCTGCTGGCGGATCTCCGCGGAGTGGTCATCCGGGCTGCGCAGAAGCCGCAGGCCGTCGAGATGAACCTGCACCATCGAGCCTTGGTAGCGGTCCAGGGTCTGGAAGCGGCTCACCAGCTCGCAGAGGCTGTAGGCCGCCTGGCCGAGCTCGCCCAGACCGAAGACCCCGCCCATCGCCACCACCCGGTTGGCGCAGACGTACATGCTCTGCAGCGCCTCTTCATCGGCGCCGCTGGCCGCCTTCAGCCGCTCGCCCAGGGCGCAGATCTCGGCGAGGTTGGCGTCGATCTCGGCGAGGGTGGGCTCGCGCACCTGCTCGACGGCCTGCTGCGCCGCCGAAAGGGCCTCGGACGCGCTCATTCCGCCTTTGCTGACGACGGACTTCGCGAGCCGGTTTTCGTATTTGAAGACGTTCCCGGGTTTCACAGCGCGGCCTTCTTGGGGTTGAACATGGCGTCGATGTCGGACTGAGACATGTCCGGACCGGCCGCGGACTTGCTGAGCTTGGCGGTGACGTCGTCGTGACGGCGTCCCTTCATGCCCGCGGGCGGACCGAAGGTCTTGTGGCGGCGGTCGGGGCCAGCGTAGGTGTCGGTGACCACGAACTGCCGCTCTTCGCGCGCCAGCCACATCACCCGGTCGAACATCGTCTTCGGCGTGATCGGCTTGGCCACCACGAAGTTGGCGCCGCAGTCGCGCGCCCGGGCGACCGAACTGGGCACCGTATGGCCGGAGACCAGCAGCATGGGGGCGAGGCGGTTGTCGCTGTCCTCGAGACGCCTGACCTTGGCCACGAAGTCGAAGCCCGCGCCGCCCGGCATGTCGCAGTCGACCACGATCAGGTCGAACAGGATGCCGCTTTTGATGCAGTCCTCGGCGTCCTTGAGCGTCAGGCATTTGCGGATCGCCTTGACGCCGAAGCCGATGAACACCTGGCCTAGGATGTCGAGCTCGGTCTGGTTGTTCTGCAGCAGCAGGACCGTGGCCTTGGACAAATTCAGCCGGGGCTCTGCCTTCTCCCTCATGGCGAGGCTCCGAAGAAATCCAGCTCCCCGCTCTCCGGCGGGACGTGGTAGCCGCCCCCGAGGAGGCGCCAGGCCAATTCGGTGAGCGGCACCACCGAGGCCGCCGCGCCGGCGTCGATCCGCCAGTCGGGCGGCAGGCCGGCCGAGAGCGCGTGCAGGTAGTCGGCCACCGCCGCCAATGTCTGGGTGAGCAGGTCGAGGGTCTGCGCCTCCTCGATGGCCGCCCCGCTCTGCAGCGCCGGCGCCAGCCCGGCCTGCAGCGACTCGCAGCGGTCGGCGAGCATGGCGAGCTCGCCGGCGCAGGCGCCGAGGGTTCGCGACAGCGGCTGGAGGCAGGCCTGGGCCACGGGCGGGGCGCTTCAGAACAGCTCGAGCGCGCCGGTGTCGACGGCGGGCTTGGGCGGGGGACGCGTCTCGCGGACGAACACTTCGCGGGTGTCCTTGGGCAGGAAGACCTGGCGGGCGCGGCCGCTCCCCGGCCAGTACTGGATGCGCCGCCCGGCGTCGCCGCGCAGCGATCCGCCCACATAGTTAAGGCCTTCGCGCCGCAGGAATTCCTCGGCGAAGGCGGCGTTCATCTCGCCCACATCGGTGAGCCCGGTGATCAGCCGCGCGCCGCCGAACAGCTTGCCCTCCAGCCGGTCGCGGCGCGCACCGTGGGACAGCAGGTCGTTGACCAGCAGCTCCATGGCGTGAACGCCGTAGCGCACCGTGTCGGAGTCGCTCCTGCGCGGGTCGCCGCCGGGCAGCAGGAAGTGGTTCATGCCGCCGATCCCGGCCACGGGATCGCGCAGGCAGGCGGCCACGCAGCTGCCCAGGATGGTGGTCAGCACGAGGTCCGGATCGTCGGTGACGTAGTGCTCGCCCTGCACGATGTGCACGGGGCGCAGGCCATCGGCCCTGGGCGCGGTCCCGACATGGCTCATGTCAGAGTCCCGAAGACCGCTTCGATCTTCTCCTTCAGGGTCTGCACGGTGAAGGGCTTGACGAGGTAGTTGTTGACCCCGAACTGCACGGCCCGCTGCACCAGCTCCTTGTCCG
>CBJNAS010000123.1:0-8311 GCA_966434565.1 uncultured Phenylobacterium sp. | reverse complement strand
TTCTCCAGGAGGACCCGTCTTTGATCGAGGACAAGAAGCCCAAACTCCTGAACCGGTTGCGCCGCATCGAGGGTCAGGTCCGGGGCGTCGCGCGCATGGTGGAAGAAGACCGCTACTGCATCGACATCCTCACCCAGACCCAGGCGCTGCGCGCCGCCCTGGCCAAGGTGGAGACGGAATTGCTCCGTAACCACGTCGACCACTGCGTTCGCGGCGCCTTCACCTCCGGCGACGCGGAAGACCAGCGACAGAAGATCGAGGAGCTGGTGGAAGTGCTGCAGCGCGGCGCGCGCTAAAAAGCGCCGGCCCGTCTCACGGGAGGAACGCGGGCCTCGTCACGGCGGCGCGCTGGCCATCGCGTAAGCCTCCGCCAGGCTCCAGAACCAGTCGGCGTCCAAGTCTCGCCGCCGCTCCACCTCGACGACGCAGCACGGCGGCGTATCGAAGAGGGCGTAGCAGACCTGACTGGGATCATGCCGTGAGGTGTAGGCGATCCCGTCAGGGCGGGCGGGGTGCGCCTTGAGCGCGGCAGACCAAGCCTGCGGGACATCATAGGGCGGGTCGCCGTGAACGACGGCGGCCGTGGCGCCCAGGATCGGCAGCCCCGGCCCATCGAAATCGACCAGGCGCAGGTCTCTCGCCAGCTGCAGCTGGACAAAGGCTTTCCGGCTCAGAAGGCCAGGATCCACCATCCTGCGCCCTGGCGTCCGCAGGAACGTCTCAGCAAACGCCCCGGCTTCCTTCGCCGACACATAGAGCACGCCAAACGCGCCATCCGGCGCATTCAGTCGGCCGAGGGGCGAGGCGTCGAAGTGGATGGGGTTGTAAGCCGCTTCGTAGAACCGGAAGACGATCGTTCCCGCGGGCAGGTCGATCCAATTGGGGTTTCGACGTGCGATATCGGAAGGCGGCTGCGGACCACTCACGCGCCTTGGACGCCGACCCGTTCGGCCGCATCCACCACGCGCGCCACCTCGCCTCTCCGCAGCAGGTCGATCGGCTTCTCGCCCCTGAGACCGTCATGCGGATTGACCAGGAAATTCAGCACCGCCCAGGGGCTGGCGTACGCCAGGGCCGCCTGGACGTCCTTCAAGCCCGGAACCAGCGAACCGTCCGAATTGAACTGCACCGTCGGAAACCGCCGGCGATTGCTCGGCCCGGGGACGGCCAGGAGCGCACCTTCGCGGATTTTCCGGTCGACCGCCTGGCGGGAAATCCCATGCAACAGCGCGCGGACCTGCTCGATGTCGTAGGCGCCGCCCGCATCACGCAGATCAGCCCGAGCGTATTCGATTCCGCGCAGGATCGCCCGGCCGCGTGCGTCCGGTGCGAAGGCGTCCGGATCACCCTCGGCGACCGCCTCGCCACCCGCGCTCGCTCGCGCCGCTGCGCCGGCCTGGCCCTTGGTTGGAAACACTCGCCCGATCGGCGCCACGCGATCTGGATTGAGATCCTTCAGTCGAGCTGCCGCCGAGGTCGTGTCGGGGACGACCGCCCACGATGCGCCCGCGGGCAAGGTGATCCCCTTGGGACCGTCCTTGACCACGAACACGTACTTGCCCGACGCGTGGGGACGCCGCGCGGGGACCTTCGCCTTTGAGCCGCTCTGGGGTTGCGCCATGGCTTATAGATCGGGGCTTGGTGCGTTCGTGTCAACTTCGGCAACATCAGCAACGAACACGAGGTCGTGCGTCAGGTTTCTCGGTCGGCCACGCCTACGGGCGTCCCGCCCGCCCGGCGGTCCGTCAGGAGCATGACCGCGCCGAAATAGCCGAGCTCGGATCTAAGCGTTTCCAGCGCTAGCCGCAGGTCCTTGTAGACCTTCGCCGCGTCGGCGCGGGCTTGGTTCAGGCGATAGACGCCGGGCCTGTCCGCCAGGCTGAAATAGGTCGTCCAGGTCCCATCCTCGGCTTCCACCAGCCTGGCGTCGATCACCTGCGCGCCATGGCGCATCAAAGCGTCGAGGCGCCGGATCCGCATCGCCTGATCGGGGTGAGCCGCCGAGCCCACCCACAGCTCCTCTTCATCTGACGACGGGCTGCGAACCATTGTGTCGGGCGTCCCCCAGGATCGTTTCTTCTGGTGCGGGGATACGGATAGCAGCAAAGCGCGAGGCGGGTCTTTCCGAAACGACCTCAGGGAACCGATTGCAGCGGTCCAAAAGTCTTGCGGTCTTGGGTTGTGCGCCTCGACGCAGCGCGCCAGGGCCTGAAAGAACTCAAAACGGCAAGAGTTCAAGGGGGAGAGACCTCCCCCTGAGCTTGAGCCCGGAGGTCTCCCGCTACCCCCGCCAGCGGGGGCCAGCCCCGCAACGCCCCCACAGATTCAATTTTGACGAGTGTTGCAACTGACAGCTGCGCCCTGCCGCGTTAGATTGCCGGGGTCCGACCTGGACCGCCGGCCTCGAATTCCGGTGCGAGCCCGCCCTCCCCCGCCTGGCTCGCGCGAGGCCGGCTCCAGGCCGGCGAAGGGGAAGCGAGGTCATCTGAAGGTGAGCCGGGGGCGTGACAGCGCCCGCGAGGTCGAAGGCTGGGGTCATTCCCCGTGCTCGGAGAGGCGGACATGTCGCTGAGAACGATCGTCGAGAGCCTAGGCGGTGACCTCTATGACGGGGGCGCGCGCGCCAACATCCCCGCCCCGGGCCACGGCCCGGCGGACCGGTCGGTGTCTCTGCTGCTGAAAGACGGCCGGGTCATCGTGCACACCTTCGGACATGACGGCGATTGGAAGACCGTCCTGGATCACCTGCGTCGCCATGGCCTGATCGACCGGGCCAATGCGCCAACGTCCATCTCCGGCGCTCGCGCGCATGCCCAGACGGACGAGCCGAAGACCGACTTGCGGCGCCTGGACGCGGCGCAGCGCCTGTGGGAGGCCGGGCGTGCGGTCGCGAGAACGCTCTCCGAGCGGCATTGCCGGTTGAGAGGCGTTTATCGCCAGCTGCCCGGCCCAGACGTCGCGCGGCACTGCAGCGCGCTCCCGGTCTCCGCCTATCGCGACACGCCGCGCCGGCGGCCGGCGCTGATGACCGCCATCCGCGACGCGCGCGGAGACTTCACCGCGGTCGAGGTCACCTACCTCACGCAATCCGGCCGACGGGCGGAGGATCTACGCTTCGCACGCAAGACCGTCGGGCCGGTCCCGCCGTCGACCGCCGTGCGCATCGATCCGCCCGCCCCGGAAATGCTCGTGGCGGAAGGCTTCTTCACCACCCTTTCCGCCACCGAGCGGTTCAGCCTGCCGGGGTGGGCCCTGCTGTCGCGCCGCAACCTGGAGACCTGGATCCCGCCCGCCGGCGTTCGCTCGGTGCTCATCGCCGGTGATCGCGGGCGCTATGGCGAGGCGTCCGCCCAGGTCCTCGCCGAACGCTTGCGCCATCGGGGCATCCGGGTGCGGGTCGAGCTCCCGCCGGCGCCGTTCGGCGACTTCAACGACTGGGAACAGGCGCTCCGCCGCCGCACTGAGGCCGACGGCAGAGCCGAAAGCGAAAGGGAGGGTGGCGAAGGGCGCGCCTGACGGCAGGGATGCGCCTTGGCCGTGGCGCGGGAACCCCTGCCATGAGCGAAGCTGCTGGCGTCACCTCGCCCGTTTCCAAGATCCTCTTCGTGCCCTTGAAAGACCTGGGCCTCGCGCCTGAGAACGTCCGCTTCAACGAGCCGGCCGACGGCGGGATCGCCGGGCTCGCCGAGACGATCGAAGCCGCCGGCGTGGTCATCCCGATCGCCGTCCGGCCGGGCCGGAAGAGCGAACAGGCCTATATGGCCCTGGACGGCCGTCGGCGGCGACTGGCGCTGCTGGAGCTCCTGTCCGCCGGCCGCATCGCCGAGGACTATCCCGTCAAATGCGAGCTCTTCGAGACGCGGCAGGCGCAGGCCGCGGCCCTGTCGCTCACCAACTTCGAGCGCGAGCCGGTGCACACCGCGGACGTGATCCTGGCGATTCCGAAGATGCGGCGGCTGCGGATGGACACGGCCGAGATCGCCGCCGCCCTCGGCTACGCCGAACTGGAGATCAAACGGCTCGAGGCGCTCTCCCGCGTGCATGAGACGGTGCTGACCGCGTTCCGCGCCGGCAAGCTCACGCTGCGCCAGGTTCGATTGTTCGCTCGGATCGGGGACAAGAAGACCCAGGGCGAGATCGCCGCGACGGCGCTGGACGGCTACTTCCACGAACATCGTCTGCAAGACGCGCTCAGCGGCCGGGCCACCGTGGAGGACGAGCGTCTCGCCCTCGTGGGTCTCGAGCGCTATGTCGCCGCCGGCGGGCGGGTCGAGACGGATCTTTTCGGCGAACTCGCCGACCGGCTGCTCGATCCCGCGATTCTCCAGGAGCTGTGGCGCGAGCGGGTTCAGCCGTTCGTCGAGCATCTGAAGGCCAAGGGGCTCGAGGTGTTCCTGGGCGCCGGGCGCTGCTACCGCGCTCCGGACGGGTTCGAGCCCCTCCCCTACGTCTATGGCGCCGACCTCAGCGCGGCGACGAAGGCCGAGGTGGCGGCCGCCCGCGCCGAGCTTCAGAGCGCGGTCGCGGCGCTGGAAGCCGTCCCCATCGCCGAAGACGCGGCGAGCGAGTTCATCCAGCTGGCGCTCGACGCGGAGCTGCGGGTGGCCGAGGTCCCGCTCAAGTCGATGAAGCTCGGGGCGGCGATCCTCTCCCCCGACGCCCGCACGGGTCTCGAAATCCAGGTCTTCGGGGTGGCGCTCGAGCCCGCGGCCCAGGATCAGGACGAAGACGAGGTGTTCGGCGAGGACGGCGCGGAAGACGAGGACGACGGTCAGGACGAGCTGGTCATTCCCGAAATCCACGTCGAGACGGCGGGGACCAGCCACATCCTGCACCAGACGCGAACCGACATCGCTACGCGCGGTCTGATCCGGGACCTGGCCGATCATCCGGCGGCGGCGCTGACCGTGCTGGTGGCGCACCTCTTCAAACAGCTGGTCCTCAACAGCGGCGTCACTCAAGGGAGCTCGGCGGCGTCGCTTCGCGCGACGGCCTACAAGCCGGGCTCCGAGGCGCCCCAGCCCGCGCTCGATGGGGCCGTGTACGCCAGACTCGACAACCGGCGCGCCGCCTTCAGAGCTTCGGGCCTTCGACCGATCGCCTGGGTCGACAGTCTCCTGCAGGGCGAGCAGATGAGTCTCCTCGCAGAGCTCACCGCGGTCACGCTTAACGTCGCCGAGCCGCGCACGAGCGCCATCCGACGCGCGGCGCGGGCGGAGGCCGCCGAAATCGCCGAGCTCTGTGGCGCCGACATCACGGCGCACTGGACCCCGGACCCTGCCTACCTCGCGGTCCATTCCAAGGCGCAGTTGCTCGGCCTGCTGGGCGAGATGGGGCTCGAGGACCCGCAAGCGAAGATGCTGAAGAAAGACGAGCTGGTGAGGTTCGTCGCCGAGGCCTGCGCAGAACGCCGATGGGCGCCTCAGGCGCTGGCCTGGCGCGTTGCGCCGCCCGCGCCCGAAGAGGCCGAGACGGAGGAGGACCGCGCAGAAGCGGAGACCCTGGCCCCGGGCGAGGGCGAAGCTGCGGCCGCCTGACATAAGGCCCTGCTGCGGGGGCGTGTCGTCTGCGAGGTCTCGCCCTGAAAGGCGAGACCTCGTTGGCCGTGACCCGGAGGTGAAAAGGAAGGGACCGGATCGGTGAGCGATCCGGGGATTGGCCCGGCGCTGAAGCTCCGGAGCCTTCCATGTCCGACGGTCTCGACGCCCTGCTTGCCGATATCATCGCGCGGATCGAACGCGGTGTGCCGCCGTGGCGCCAGCCCTGGGTCAATGGCGGGGATCCTTCCCTCCCGCTGCGGGCCGACGGCCAGCCGTTCAGCGGCTCGAACGCCTGGCTGCTGGCGTTCGCCGGCGCCGCCCGGGGCTTCACGAGCCCCTACTGGTTCACCTTCAAGCAGGCGCTCGCCATTGGGGCGCCGGTGGCGAAAGGCGCGAGGAGCGCGCCGGCGATCCTCTACAAGACCCAGGTCGTCGAGGACGCGGCGGCGGAGCCGGGCGACAGCGAGGCCGAGGCCCGGGTGCGTCGCTACTTGCGCACCTATGCGGTGTTCAATGCGGACCAACTTACCGACTGCCCCGAGCCGTTCCGCGCGGCGCCCAAGGCGGATCCGGAGGTGCGCGCCCGCATCCGCAGCGCCGTGCTGGAGGCCATCCCGGCGAACGTCGAGATCGGCGGCAACCTAGCGGCCTACTCGCCCCAGTCCGATCTGATCCGCATGCCGCCGCCCGAGCGGTTCCACACCCCCGAAGACTTTCAGGCGACCTTCGCCCATGAAGCCATCCACTGGAGCGGACATGAAACGCGCCTGGCGCGCAGCTTCGGCAAGCGCTTCGGCGACGAGGCGTACGCCTTCGAAGAGCTGATCGCGGAGATCGGGAGCGCGGCGATCGGGCTGCGGATCGGCCTCCCCCCGCAGGTTCTCGACAGCCACGCGGCCTACGTCGAGCACTGGGCCAAGATCCTCAAACACCGGCCGACGGCGCTCCTGGAGGCGTCCGGCCACGCCCAGCGGGCGGTCGACCACCTCCTGGCCTACAGCGGGACCGGCCCAGCGAGCGGCGGGCCCTGAGCGGCGAAGGGCAAAGGCAGGGACAGCGCGGGTGCGCGCGATGGGGCGCGCCTGGAGGATTTGCGATGTCCGACATGCCCTGGAACGACGCGCGCGTGGATCTGCTCACCAAGCTCTGGCGCGACGGCCTGTCCGCAAGCCAGATCGCCAAGCAGCTGGGCGGTGTCACGCGCAATGCGGTAATCGGCAAGGTCCACCGTCTCGGCCTGGCAGGACGCCCGCATCCTCCCAAAGCCTCGCGTGGCGGCGGGCGGGTCAGGCGGCCGCGGGCCTCGCCGCGATCGGCGGTGCGCAGCGCCGCGCCGCCGGCCTCACCGCGCCCGAGCCCGAGGATGCGGATCGATGACGGTCCAGGCTTGGCGAGCCCGCTCACGCTCGGGCCGCGCATGTGCAAGTGGCCGATCGGCGATCCCGCGAGCGAGAGCTTCAGCTTCTGCGGCCGCAGCGTCGAGGCGGGTCCTTATTGCTGCGCGCATGCCGCGGTCGCCTACCGACCCGGCCAACGGCCTGAGGCGCGCAAAGCGGCGCTGGCGTCTCTCATCCGGCGCTTCGCGGTCTGATCCTGTCGACCGTCGCTAAGGGGCGTCGCCCCTCGCGCGCGGGAGGTGAAGTCTCGCTTCGCTCCGACCGGCCGGAGGGTGTCCCCGACCTTCCTCCCTCCGGTCGTGCAGGCCGGGTGATCCCCCTCCCCTCCGTCCGCCTCCCGCTTGCTACCCCCAGCCTCGCCGGCGGGCAGGGGTCAGGCGGGGCCGACCCTGCCGAAGATTGTGGGATTTCCTGCCATGCACCTCTCCTCCTTCTCCCCCCTCACCGGCGCGCTTTCCACGCTCGAAGAACTGGCGCTGCCGTTGGACGACCCTCGGCCGCATCCGACCGAGGCGGCGCTCGAACAGCTCGGCCATGGCCTCATGAACGAGGTTCTCGATCTGCTCACCGACAGCGCCCTCGAGGATTTCCAGACGACCATCTGCGAGGCCTTGATCGGGGCCTTTCATTCGGCGGCGCAACGGATCGAGCGGGAGGCTGACAAGGCTCGCGACCTGCTGAATGACCTGAGCCGCGCTTTCGACGGCTCAGAGGTCGCCGACGCGGAGCTACAGGAGGCGACCACGCGGGCGCGGGCTGCTGACGTCGCGACCTTGGCCGTGGAAACGGTCCGGGACGCCGCTGCAGCGCTTTACACCTCCGCGACCGGCGAAGTCTGGACGCCGTGGAAAGGCTCCACCAAGGCGACGCGCACGACCGCGGCGCAGATCGAGGCTCGGGAAGCCATCCGGACGGCCAAGCGGCGCAAGCAAGCGGCCGCCGACCCGGGCGCGACGGTCGTCGCCTTCCGCGCCGCCCCGCAGGCGGATACGGCCGAGGACGCCCAGCGGATTTTCGATGCCCTCAACTGGGCGCTTGAGCAATGGCCGGACATGAGCCTCGCCACCACGGGCGCCAAAGGCGCGGAGCGGATCGCCATCAAGTGGGCGCGCCAGAAGAACGTCACCCTGGTGCTGGCGAAGGCCGACTTCGACCGGCATCACCGGGCGGCGCCCTTCCGGGCCAACGACGAGCTGATGGAGCTCGACCCGGTGTGCGCGCTGACGCTCGCGAACACGCTGAGCCCGGAGCGCGGGGCAGGCCTGCAGCCGTTCGGACCTGCGTTGAACCTCGCCCAGAAAGCGGCGGAGAAGGGCGTGCGCCACCTCGCGATCAAGGCGCGGGGATAGGGCCCGGGGGGGGGGGGGGGGGGGG
>CBJNAS010000122.1:0-8343 GCA_966434565.1 uncultured Phenylobacterium sp. | reverse complement strand
CGGGTTAACCTGTCAATTCCCGCAGTGACAATAGCGGCGCAAATCGGGTAAGAGGCGAGGCAGAAAGCCCTACGCTTCAGTTATTGCGCGCCTCGTGAACGACACTCTTATCGCCCGCCGTGCAGGGCGACCTCGCCGCGAAGAATCGGATCAGCTCAGTGATCGGATTGTGGCCTGTGCGTTGAGGTCCTTCTGCGATTACGGCTTCGCGCAAACCACGATCGAACGTGTGGCGGCGGACTGCGGCACGACGCGCCGAAGCGTCCTTCATCGCTTCCCGGACAAGGACTCCTTGCTGCTCGCCGCAGGCGAATCCCACATCGAACAGTCGCTGGCCGTGCTCCATGCCTCGCTACGATTTGCGGACCCCGAACCCATGGAAGCGCTGCGCGACGGCTGCCGGCAGCTCCTGAACCTCGCCTTGCGGCCAGCGACCATCGCCTTCTTCCGGGTGGCTATCAATGAGGCCGCCCGCATTCCGGCGCTTTCGGCCAGGCTGATCTGGTCGTCCGACGAGTTCGAGCGCGCCTACCAGCGCCTTCTTCTGTCGGCTCAGGACGCCGGCACCTTCCAGCGGCACAGCGCGTCGACGCTGGCGACCGCCCTGGTCGGCACCTTCCTCTCCAACCCGCTCAATCGCGCGGCCCTGGGCGATCCCCTCCTGCGCGAGGAACACCACGTGGAGATCTATTTCAGCCAGGCCTGGTCGGTTTTCCTGGCCGCGGCGTGAACTCTAGGTCAAGGGCGGGTGTCGCAGGTGGTGGTCGGTGATTTGCTGGACAGCGTGGCCGACCCGGCAGAGCAAAGCCTCGGACAACCTGCCCCCGACGAGCTGTAGGCCGAGCGGCAAGCCGTCGCTCGTAAATCCTCCAGGAAGGCTGAGCGTCGGAAGTCCGGACAGGTTGAACGGAGAGGTGAAGCGCATGAGGGTGCGCCGGGCGACCTCGAGATCGGCGAGGATCGCCTCCAGTTCGGTCAGCCTGGGAACAGGCAGGCCGAGGCCCGGCGTGACCAGAAGGTCGACCTCCTGGAAGACCTTGGCCAGCTGGCCGTTGAACTGCGCGCGCAATCTCGAAGCCTGGATGTAACCGGCGGCGTCGACGGCCCGCCCGGCCTCGATGGTCGCCCGCGTGCGCGCGCCATATCGCTCGGCCTGCGAGGGAAAGAAGGCGGCGTGGGCCTGCGCAAGCTCGGCGACCAGGATGGCCAGCGCGCCGTTGTCGGTGTCGGGGTCCCAGGGCGTTCGCACAGGCCTGACGTCCGCGCCCAGGTCCTGCAGAACGCGACAGAGCTCCTTGAGGGCGCCCTCGATTTCCGCCGGAAGGCCTTCGGCGGCGAAGCGCCAGTCCACGCCCACGATGACGTCGTCGATGGGCTTACCGAGCGCGCCCACATAGTCGGGCCGCGGCTCGACGAGCGCGGTGGGGTCGCGAGGATCCGCACCGGAGATAACCTGAAGCATGGCCGCCGCATCGTGTGCGCTGCGCGCCATCGTACCTATGTGATCCAGGCTTTCGGCCAGCGGGAACAGTCCGTGCCGGCTGACGCGGCCCCATGTCGGCTTGATCGCCGTGAGGTTGTTGGCCGACGAGGGCATCCGGATGGAGCCGCCGGTGTCGGTGCCGAGCGCCCCGTAGCAGAGGCCGGCCGCGGTCGCGACGCCCGAGCCGCTCGACGAGACGCCCGTCCAGTGCTCGGCGCTCCACGGGTTCACGGGCCGAGGAATGGAAGGATGGTGGTCGAGAAGCGCGCCTTCCGTCGTGTGAAGCTTGCCGATGATCACCGCGCCGGCGTGCTTGAGCTTTCGCACCACCGTCGCGTCCGTCGCGGCGACATTGTCCCGCAGCAGGTCGCAGCCCGCGGCGGTCGGAAGGCCCGCCATGTCGAGGAGATCCTTCACCCCGATGGGCGCCCCGTGCAGCGGCCCGCGCCAGAGGCCCGCCGCGATCTCCTTGTCGGCCGCCCGCGCCTGCTCCATCGCCGCCTCCTCGAGGACCAGGGCGAAGCTGTGCAGTTGCGGCTCGAGCCGGTCGACGCGCTTCAGCAGCGCCGCCGTCACCTCTTCGGAGGACAACTCGCGCCTGCGTATGAGCTCGGTCGTCTCCACGAGCCCGAGGTAATGAACGGCGGCGCCTTGCTGGGCGATGGGGGCCATGGGGATCTCCATTGTTCGTCGCGCGATCGTCACCCGGCGGCTCGCCAAAATGACATGTTCAATGCCTATTAATCGCCCTGTGCTGAGGCGCAAGGCATAATTTTGAGCGCAATCGCCGTGCCTCGGCGGCGAAACGCAGCTGGTCGCGAATGAATCGACCTTGACGCGCCCCGAGTAATGATCACTCAATGCATCATTATGTTGGCGGGGGCCGGCGAAACATGGGCGAGCGGGGCTTGACGGTCATCGAAAGCGCGTGGGCGTCCCCAACGCGATCCTCGCCGCGGTTCGGGCGGGCGGCGTCCGGCCCGGCTGAGCCTCAACGTCCATGCGTCCCACCCGACCGAGGCCGCCGCTCCTCGGCCTTTGTCCGGAGATTTGAAATGCCTTCCACCTCCGTGCTCCTTGCCGCGCTCCTTTGCAGCGTTTCGACCAGCGCCTTGGCGCAGGCGTCCGCCGACGTCGCGGTGGAGGAGATCGTCGTCACGGCTCAGAAACGCGTGCAGTCGATCAACAGCGTCGGCATGTCGATCAACGCCCTGCGCGGCGATGTCCTGAGCGACCGTGGCGTCACCGACACCGAAGGATTGGTGAAGGTCGTGCCGGGCCTCACCTACCAGCCCTCGACCCAGACGACGCCCGTCTACACCCTGAGAGGCGTGGGCTTCTACGATTCAAGCCTCGCCTCGTCGCCCGCGGTGAGCGTGTACGTGGACGAGGCGCCGCTGCCGTTTCCGGTGATGACCGGCGCCGCCGCCCTCGACCTCGAGCGCGTGGAGGTCCTGAAGGGGCCCCAGGGCACGCTGTTCGGCCAGAATTCGACCGGCGGGGCGATCAACTACATCGCCGCCAAGCCGACCGCCGCCTTCTCGACCGGCGGCGATCTCGCGCTGACGCACTTCGGCCAGGTCGACGCCAGCGGCTTCGTCAGCGGCCCGTTGTCCGACACGCTGAGGGGGCGTCTTGCGCTCCGCGCCGTCGAAGGGGGCGCCTGGCAGGAGAGCAAGTCCAGGCCGGGCGACAAGCTCGGCGACGCTGACAAGATCCAGGGCCGGCTGCTGCTGGACTGGCGGCCGAGCGACCGGCTGCGCGTCGGCCTGAACCTGAACGGTTTCCTGGATCGCTCCGACGTGACCGCGTTCCAGAACTTCAAGATCACGAACAACGCGATCTACGATCTCACCCCATCGGTCATCGGCGAAAAGACGAAGGTGGCCGAGTGGACGCCTGGATGGCCGATGCGCTCCGACAACCGCTTCGGCCAGGCCGTGGTGCGGGTGGACTATGACGTCACCGAGAATCTGACGCTGACGTCGCTCTCGTCGTACGCGCACGAGCACGTGGACATATTTCTGGACGCCGACGCCACGCCTTTCCACGGCTTGGACGACCGTCTGAGCGGCCATGTGGATTCGCTGAATCAAGAGCTGCGTCTGGCGGGCGCAAGCGACCGGGCGCACTGGCTGGCCGGCGCCAGCTACGAACGCGATCGCGCGCTGGACAGCGAATACGTCAACCTGGCGCAGAACAACCTGCTTTCTCCGTTCGGGTTCGGCGAGTCCGTGGCGAGCTCCAAGCAGAAGATTTCGACCTACGCCGCGTTCGGCAACGTCGAATACAAGGTGACGGACGCGCTGACCCTGCAGGCCGGCGCGCGTTACACCAAGTCCGAGCGGGACGCGGTCAGCTGCGGCTACGCGCCGGATCCCGGAAACGGGGCGGGCAAGTTCTTCACCACGCTCCAGACGATCTATGCCGGAGTGGGATTGAAGACGACGCCCGTCGTGCCCATCGGCCCCGGGGAATGCTTCACGCTCGACCCGGTCACGCTGTCGCCTGTCGGTCCTTTCCGCAACTCGCTCGACGAGGACAATGTGTCCTGGCGGGCAGGCGCAACCTACGCCACCGCCGGCGGCGGGCTCCTCTACGCCAACGTCAGCCGCGGCTACAAGGCCGGGGCGATCGCGACCATCGGCGCCACGACCACCTCGCAATATGCGCCGGTCGTTCAGGAGCGACTCGACGCCTACGAGGTCGGGTTCAAGCTGCCCCTGGCCGACCGGCGCCTGCGGCTCAACGGCGCGCTGTTCGACTACGCCTATGTGAACAAGCAGGTGCGCGGGATCTTGGCCGATCCGGTGTTCGGACCAATCGAGAAAACCGTCAACGTCCCGCATTCCACCATCAAGGGCGCCGAGATCGAGGCGTCGGGCTCACCGATCAGAGGACTGACGTTCTCGCTCGGCGCGACCTACCTTGACGCCAAGATCGACAAGACTTTCGTCACCGACAACTCGGCGTCGATTCGGGCCGACTACAACGGTTCACCGCTCCCCTACACGCCGAAGGTCCAGGTGGTCGGCGACGTTCAGTATGAGTGGTCCATCGGCGCAGCCCTGGTCGGCTTCGCGGGCGCAGGCGTGACCCATCACAGCTCGGACAATTCCACCTTCCGAACCGATCTCGCCCGCGCCGACGACTTCAGGCTGAAGGCGTACACGACGGTCGATCTACGGGCGGGCCTGCGCGCAGAGGACGGCGCCTGGAAGCTCGCCGTCTTCGGCCGCAACGTGGGCGACACCTACTATTGGACGAACACGCACCAGGGGAGCGACACGATCTATAGGACGCCGGGTGAGCCAGCGACATTCGGCGTGATGCTGAGCCTGCGCCCGCGGCTCTAGGAGCAGAGGGAACCGGTGACGGGTCGCCGCTACCGTAGCCACTCTGCACCTGCGCCCAGCTGACCTGACGGCCGAATAACCTCAGCGCGCCGTCCGCTGCAGCACCTCGACGAGTTCCTCGATCTTCTGAGCCTGATCGGCGGTGTCGCCGGAGGCGAAGGCGCCGCGGATGCAGTGGTCCACGTGGTCGCGCAGCAGCTCGGTCTCGACCCTGGTCAGTGCGGCGCGGATCGCCTGCGTCTGGGTCAGGATGTCGATACAGTAGCGGTCTTCCTCGACCATCCGGGCGACGCCGCGCACCTGGCCCTCCAGCCGGCGCAACCGGTTCAGCAGTCTGGGCTTGTTGTCCTCGATCAAAGACGGGTCCTCCTGGACGCAAGCATATACCCTTGTGGGGCATGCTTTAAATACCATATGGGGGTATATAGGTTTGCCGTGAGCTTTGACGGGCATGGCCTGCGGGAGAGCATCTCGATGAGCGACGGTCATCAACACCATCATCATCACGGCAACGAGGGGCGGGGCGCCATGACCGCCGACCACGGCCGGGTGCTCGATCCCGTCTGCGGGATGAAGGTGGACCCGAAGACCACCCCGCACCACGTGGAGCGCGAGGGCCGCGAGTTCTTCTTCTGCTCGGCCGGCTGCAAGACGAAGTTCGAGGCCGATCCCGCCCGCTATCTCGAGGCCAAGGACAAGCCGCCGGCGGCGCCGGCTGCGGCGGGCACGATCTACACCTGCCCGATGCACCCGCAGATCCGGCAAGTGGGCCCGGGCTTCTGTCCGATCTGCGGCATGGCGCTGGAGCCGGCCACGGTCACGGCCGACGAGGGGTCGAGCCGCGAGTTGAAGGATATGACCCGGCGGTTCTGGGTCGGCCTGGCGCTGTCCCTGCCGGTGCTGGCGCTGGAGATGGGCGGCCATCTCACCGGGCTCATGATGCTGATCAGCCGCCACACCTCCAACTGGGTCCAGATGGCGCTCGCCACGCCGGTGGTTCTGTGGGCGGGCTGGCCGTTCTTCGTGCGCGGCTGGGCGTCGGTGAAGACCTGGAAGCTCAACATGTTCACCCTGATCGCCATGGGCGTGGGGGTGGCCTGGGTCTACAGCATGGCCGCGGTGCTGGCGCCGCGGACCTTCCCGCCGGCGTTCCGCGACGCGTCGGGCGCAGTCCCGGTCTATTTCGAGGCGGCGGCTGTCATCACCGTGCTGGTGCTGCTCGGCCAGGTGCTGGAGCTCCGCGCCCGCGAACGCACGTCAGGGGCGATCAAGGCGTTGCTCAACCTTGCGCCGAAGACCGCACGGCGCGTGCGCCCCGATGGGACCGACGAGGAGGTCACCCTCGACCTGATCCACGTCGGCGACCGGCTGCGGGTGCGCCCGGGCGAGAAGGTCCCGGTCGATGGGGAGGTCGTCGAAGGGCGGGTGTCCATCGACGAATCCCTGGTGACCGGCGAATCCATGCCGGTGACCAAGGAGCCGCGCGCCAAGGTGGTGGCCGGTTCGATCAACAAGACCGGCTCCTTCGTCATGCACGCGGAGAAGGTGGGCGCCGACACGCTGCTCTCGCGCATCGTGCAGATGGTCGCCGAAGCCCAGCGCAGCCGCGCGCCGATCCAGCGCATGGCCGACCAGGTCTCGGCCTGGTTCGTGCCGGCCGTCATCCTGACAGCCGTGATCGCTGGCATCGTTTGGGCGAGCGTCGGGCCGGAGCCGCGATTCGCCTACGCGCTGGTGGCGGCGGTCTCGGTGCTGATTATCGCCTGTCCCTGCGCGCTGGGCCTGGCCACGCCGATGTCGATCATGGTGGGCGTCGGCCGCGGGGCGCAGGCGGGCGTGCTGATCAAGAACGCCGAGGCCCTGGAGCGCTTCGAGAAGATCGACACCCTCGTCGTCGACAAGACCGGCACCCTGACCGAGGGGCGACCCGCCGTCGTCGCCATCAAGCCGGCGGCTGGGTTCGACGAGGCCGAACTCTTGCGGCTCGCCGCCAGCCTGGAACGCGGCAGCGAGCATCCGCTGGCCGATGCGATCCTGCGCGCGGCGAAGGAGCGGAACCTCAGCCTGTCCGAGGCGCAGGATTTCGACTCGCCCGTCGGCAAGGGCGTGCTCGGAACCGTGGACGGCCGTCGCCTCGTGCTCGGCGGCGCGCGCATCATGGCCGAGCATGGGGTGAATCTGTCGGTCCTGGAGGCGGAGGCGGAGGCGGACGCGCTGCGCCGGGAAGGGACCACCACCATCTTCGCCACCGTCGACGGTCAGCTCGCCGGCGTGCTGGCCATCGCCGACCCGATCAAGGCCTCCACGCCGAAGGCGGTGCGGGCGCTCAGGGCCGAGGGCGTGCGACTGGTGATGATGACCGGCGACAACCGCACCACCGCCGAGGCGGTGGCCAAGCGTCTGGGGATCGACGAGGTCGAGGCCGAGGTGCTGCCGGAGGACAAGGTCAAGGTCGTCCAGAAGTTCCGAGCCGAAGGCCGCTCCGTCGGCATGGCTGGCGACGGGGTGAACGACGCGCCGGCGCTCGCTGCGGCCGAGGTCGGGATCGCCATGGGCGCCGGCGCCGACGTCGCCATCGAGAGCGCGGGCGTGACCCTGCTCAAGGGCGACCTGCAGGGCCTCACCCGCGCCCGGCGTCTGTCGCGGGCGGTGATGCGCAACATCCGCCAGAACCTGGTGTTCGCCTTCATCTACAACGTGGCCGGCGTGCCGGTGGCGGCGGGCGTGCTCTATCCGGTGTTCGGCTGGCTGCTCTCGCCGCAGATCGCCGCGGCCGCCATGGCGCTCTCCTCGGTCAGCGTCATCACCAATGCGCTCCGCCTGCGGGCGGCGAAGCTCTGAGCCGGCGTCGCGCGGAAGGGAGCATGATGCCGTTCCTCTTGCGCCTGCCTGCGCTGCTTGGAGCGCCGGCTCAGCTCCTCGAGCCGCTATTGCGGCTGAATCGCCACGATCTGGTTCTCGGGGATGCCGAGGGTGAAATTCACAGTCTGATACATTAGGGCTTGCGGATCGCCGTCACCTCGTTGTCCTGGTCTTGGACCTTCACGTCGAAGCTGACCTTGTCGCCGACCTTCACCTGATCGGCGAGCGCGGACGGGTTGGCCTTGAAGGTCATGGTCATGGCCGGCCACTTCACGCCGGGGATCGGGCCGTGTTTCAGGGTGATCGTGCCGGCCGTCTTGTCGACCGCCGTGACCTCGCCTTCGCCGCTCCCGGTCATCGCGCCGCCGCTCATGTCCATGCTGGCCATGTTTCCGGCCGGCGCGGCGGTGTTCGCCGCCGCCATGTTCGCGGGCATAGCGTCTGAGGCCATGGCGTTGGCGGCCGCGGGGGCGGCGGCAGTTTCAGCCGGCGCTTCAGCCAGTTTCTTGCCGCAGGCGGCCAGCGAGGCGGCCAGGGCGAGAGCAGTGACGGTCACGTAGAGACGCTTCATGGTTTTCTCCTTCAGTGAGGCGGTGGGGAAGCGAGCGGCCGCCGCCGGCGCATCAGCAGATAGGCGGCGGG
>CBJNAS010000121.1:0-8346 GCA_966434565.1 uncultured Phenylobacterium sp. | reverse complement strand
AACTTCGGCAACATCGACGGCGATAACGCCGCGGCCATGCGCTACACCGAGGCGCGCCTGACCGAGGCGGCCATGCTGCTGCTCGACGGCATCGACGAGGACGCCGTCGACTTCAAGCCGACCTACGACGGCCAGGAGACCGAGCCGGTGGTCCTGCCGACCGGCTTCCCGAATCTCTTGGCCAACGGCACGACGGGCATCGCGGTGGGCATGGCGACCTCCATCCCGCCGCACAACGCCGGCGAGCTGATCGATGCCTGCCTGCTGCTGCTCGACCAGCCGGAGGCCTCCACCGAAGCCCTGATGGCGCATGTCCACGGCCCCGACTTCCCGACCGGCGGGGTGATCGTCGAGCCGCGCGCGTCGCTGGCGGAGACGTACGAGACGGGCCGCGGCGGGGTGCGCCTGCGCGCCGCCTGGAGCCGCGAAGACACCGGGCGCGGCGCCTACCAGATCGTCGTCACCCAGATTCCCTACCAGGTGAAGAAGGCCGACCTCGTCGAGCAGCTGGCGGAGCTGATCGAGAACAAGAAGGCCCCCTTGCTCGGCGACGTGCGCGACGAGTCCGCCGAGGACGTGCGGCTGGTGCTGGAGCCGAAGAGCCGCAACGTCGAGCCGGAAGTGCTGATGGAGAGCCTGTTCAAGCTCTCCGACCTGGAGACCCGCTTTTCGGTCAACATCAACGTCCTGGACGCCAAGGGCACGCCCGGCGTGATGGGGCTGAAGGGCGTGCTGAGGGCCTTCCTCGACCATCGGCGCGAGGTGCTGGTGCGCCGCGCCCGGCACAGGCTCGCGAAGATCGAGGCCCGGCTGCACATCCTCGACGGGCTGATGATCGCCTACCTCAATCTCGACGAGGTGATCCGCATCGTCCGCTACGAGGAGGAGCCGAAGGCGAAGCTGATCGAGACCTTCCAGCTCACCGAGATCCAGGCCGACGCCATCCTCAACACCCGCCTGCGCCAGCTGGCGCGGCTGGAGGAGATGGAGATCCGGCGCGAGCACGCCGAGCTCTCCGAGGAACGCGACGGCATCCTCCGCATGCTGGGCTCCGACAAGGCGCAGTGGAAGCTGGTGGGCGAGGGCCTGCGCCACGTGAAGGCCGAACTGGGGCAGCTCAACGTCCGCCGCTCGCTGTTCGCGGAGGCCCCGCAGGTCGACGCCGAGGCGGCGATGGAGGCGATGATCGTGCGCGAGCCGATCACCGTCATCCTCTCCGACCGCGGCTGGATCCGCGCCGCCAGGGGCCGGGTGGAGGATCCCTCGGAGCTGAAGTTCAAGGAAGGCGACAAGCTGGCCTTCCTGGTCCCGGCGGAGACCACGGACAAGCTTCTGATCTTCGCCTCCGACGGACGGTTCTTCACCCTGGGCTGCGACAAGCTGCCGGGCGGCCGCGGCCACGGCGAGCCGCTGCGGCTGATGATCGACCTCGACGACAAGGTCGACCTGGTCGACGTCTTCGTTCACCGGCCGGGCGCCAGGCGCATCCTGGCTTCGAAGGAGGGCTACGGCTTCGTGCTGCCGGAGGAGGAGGCGATCGCCTTCCGCCGGGCCGGAAAGCAGGTGCTGAACGCCGGCGCGAAAGGGGCGGCCGTATGCCTTCCGCTGGCCGGCGACCACCTCGCGGTGGTGGGCGACAACGGCACGATCCTGGTGTTCCCGACCGACGAGCTGCCGGAGATGCCGCGCGGCAAGGGGGTGAAGCTGCAAGCCTACCGCGAAGGCGGCCTGCGCGACGCGCTGGTTTTCAATGCCGAGGACGGCGCCGCCTGGACCACCGCCGACGGCCGCAGCCGCGCCTGGCCGGAATGGCGCGACTGGCTGGGCCGCCGCGCCGGCGCGGGCAAGCTCGCGCCGAAGGGCTTTCCGGCGAGCAAGCGGTTCCGGCCGAAATAGCGGATGAGAGGGAAGCGCGGGCATTCTGCGAGTGTCGCGGTCATCGCCGCGATGCTCCTGGCGCTGGCTGGCTGCGGGCGGAAGGATGAAGGGCCGCCGCCCAAGCCGCCGGCGCAGCCGTCCGTCGCCGAGCGGGTGCGGGTGCTGAACGCCGACGTGCTGGTGATCGACGGTCGCCATGTCCGGCTGGCCGAGGCGGTGGCGCCGCAGCCGATCCCGGACGCCCACTGCTGGGCCGAGGCGCTCGCGGCCAAGCAGTCGACCGAGGCGGTCCGCGAACTCGTGCGCGGCGCCGGCGACATCCGCGTCGAGCCCACCGGCGGGACGGACGAATACAACCGCACCATCGCCCGCGTCCTGCTCGACAACCAGGACCTCGGCCACGCCCTGCACGACATGGGCCTGGTCGCCGAGGCCGCGCCGGACCGCTTTCATTGGTGCGACCCGATCAGCGCCGGCGGTCAGGGCGCGCCAGACGTGAAGTCACTGATGGATTTCAGTCGCGGATGAGCCTGACGGCCAGAGAAAGATTTCTGTTGTCAACGAGATGACGGGCGGCGCATCCCGTGCTTGATTGCGCGCCACGTGCCACGGGACTGTCAAATGTCGGGCATCTGGCCGAAGGGCGGCGGCAGGATGGGCGAGCTGATGCGCGCCCACGACTGGTCGCGCTCGCCGTTGGGGCCGCCGAAGACCTGGCCGGTTTCGCTGCGCTCCGTGATAGGCCTGCTGCTCGAATGCAAGTTCCCGATGTTCGTGGCCTGGGGGCCTGAGCTGCGGTTCCTCTACAACGACGCCTATGCCGACATGCTGGGCGCAAAGCACCCCGCGGCGCTGGGCGCGCGCTTCGAGGATGTCTGGGCGGAGGCCTGGCCCTTCACGCGGCGCATGGTCGATGCCGCCAAGCGGCGCGAGGCGAGCTGGCGCGAGGACCTGCCGCTGGTCGTCGACCGCTACGGCTTCGACGAGCGGATCTGGCTGACCTTCAGCTATTCGCCGGTGGAAGATGACTCGGGCGAGGTGGCGGGCGTGTTCTGCGCCGTCATCGAGACGACTGGCCAGGTGCGCGACCAGCGCGCGCGCGCCCGGCTGCTCGACCTCGACGATCGCCTGCGCGACCTCGACGACCCCGACGCCATCCTCACCGCCAGCGCCGAGATGCTGGCCGAGCAGATGGCCGCAGACAATGTGCATTGGGCGATTGTCAACTCGGCCGACGACTGGTTTGAGATCCGCCACGAGTTCGCCCGGCCGGGCGCGGCGCGCCTGGCCGGCGTGTATCTGCTCAGCGGCTTCAGCGAGGCGCTGGTGGGCGAGATGCGCGTCGGCGGCACGGCGGTTATCAACGACATCGAGGAGAGCCCGTTCGCCGCGCGGTTCGGGGAGGAGCGTCCACGCCTGCGAGGCGCCCTGATCGCTGCCGTCGTGCGCGGCGGGATCTGGCGGGCGTCGCTCAGCGTGCGGACCCGCGAGCCGCGGCGCTGGGCGCAGGACGAGCTGGCCCTGATCCGCGACGTCGCCGAGCGCGTCTGGACCCGCGCCGAGCGCGCCCGCGCCGAGGCGCGGGTGCGCCAGAGCGAGCAGCGCTTCCGCGCCATGGTCAACGCCACTTCCAACGTGCTGTTCGCCGTGAACGCGGACTGGACGGAGCTGCGCAGCCTGGATGGCCGCGGTCTGCCCGACCATGCCGCCGCGCCCAGCCGCGACTGGCTCGAGGCGCACCTTCCGCCAGAGGAGCAGCCGCGGGTCCTGGCGGTCGTCCACGACGCCATGGCGAGCAAGTGCGTGATCGAACTCGAGCACCGCATCCGCCAGTCGGACGGCTCCATCGGGTGGGGCGTGACGCGGGCGATTCCGGTGCTCGATGCGAGCGGCGAGGTGACCGAGTGGTTCGGCTCGGTCAGCGACATCAGCGTGCGCAAGGCCGCCGAGCAGCATCTGCGCTTGATGGTCAACGAGCTCAATCACCGGGTGAAGAATTCGCTGGCCACGGTCCAGGCGATCGCCGCTCAGACGCTGCGGCGGGGCGAAGTCGCCGAGCAGGTCCGCGAGGCGCTCGCCGCGCGGCTGGTCGCGCTCGCCGAGGCGCACGACGTGCTGACGGACGAAAAATGGGCCGGGGCCGACCTGCTGGAACTGGCCGCCCAGGCGGCCGCCCCCTACGTCAGCCTGCGCGGGATCAGTCCCATCCACATCGACGGGCCGAGCGTCTTCCTGCCGCCGAAGACCGCCATCGCCATGGCGCTGGCCTTCCACGAGCTCGCGACCAACGCCGCCAAGTACGGGGCGCTTTCGGTTCCGGGCGGAAAGGTGCTGCTCTCCTGGACGGTCGCGGCGGCTCAGGGCGGCCGGACGCTGAGGCTCGGCTGGCTTGAGCGGGGCGGTCCGCCGGTGCGCCCGCCGCAGCGCTCCGGCTTCGGGACCCGCCTGATCCAGCGCGGCCTGGCGAGCGAGCTGCAGGGCGCGGTGAGCCTCGACTACCAGCCTGCCGGCCTGGTCTGCAGCATGGAGGCCCTGCTGCCGGACGAGCCGAGCGAAGGCTGGAAACTGGACCTGCAGCTCAGCTGAGACGCCGAATGCGCGGGGGCGTGAACTGCCGCGCATGACGTGATAGTCTCGCCACGTACACGGGTTGTGGCCGCCGTCGGCCTTCGAAGACCTGTCGGCCGGCGCCTCGACCGCCACCCGCCAACGACAATGGTCGGGAGGCCACGCATGCCGGTGCGAAACCACGTCGAAAATCCCTTCGAATATGTGATCGAGCGGTTCAGCTGGGCGATGGAGGACATCCGCCGCACGGTGACCACGCCTGCGCACCTGCATCGCGCCGAAGCCCCGCCGCGGATCCGCCGCATCGAGATCGCCGACCTGCGGGCCGCGCTGCGCGAAGGCATGCACGACCTGGGCGTCGTCCGCTCCGACGTGGTCTTCATCGCCATCATCTATCCGCTCGCCGGCCTGGTGCTGGGCGCGGTCTTCCTGAACCTGAACCTGCTTCCATTGCTGCTGCCGCTGGTCTCGGGCTTCGCCCTGCTGGGCCCGATCGCCGCCGTGGGCCTCTATGAGATCAGCCGCCAGATCGAGCAGGACCAGCCGGTCAGCTGGTCCACCCCCTTCCATGTGCTGCGTTCACCCTCCTTCAGCTCCATCCTGGGGCTGGGCGCCATCCTCGCCCTGATCTTCTTCGTCTGGCTGGCCGTGGCCTGGGGGATCTACGCCGCGACGCTCGGGCCGCAGCCGCCGGCCTCGCTCGACGCCTTCATTCGAGAGGTGTTCACCACGCCATCAGGCTGGGCGATGATCGTGATCGGCATGGGGGTCGGCTTCCTCTTCGCCGCCTTCACCTTCGCCATCGGCGCCATCTCCTTCCCGCTGCTGCTCGACCGCGACGTCGGCATCGGCGGGGCGATGCGGGCGTCGCTGCAGGCGGTCGCCGAAAACCCCGTGCCGATGGCGGTCTGGGGCGTGATCGTCGCCGGCGCCCTGATCCTCGGCTCTATCCCGGCCCTCGCCGGGCTGATCTTCGTGATGCCGCTGCTGGGTCACGCCTCCTGGCGGCTCTACCGGAAGCTGGTGGTCCCTTCGGCCTGAGCCGGCTCCCAGCCGGACGCGGCGCTTGCATCGAAGGCCCGCCCCAGGCCTGACCGAGGGGGCCTGACCGAGCGGGCCTGACCGGGGCTCGCGGCGCGCTCGGTTCGGCCGGCAAGTCCTGCCGGTGGGTCGTTCTGTCCCTGCAGATCTTGCCGCCCGGCAAGCTCGCGCGGAAAATTCTTCAGCCAGGTCCGTGTCTGCCGTGTGGCCCGGGACTTGCGATGTCTTTCGTCGGGCAAAACGCCCCCGCTCGCCAGAAGGTGATCGGCTTCCTCGAAGAAGGACGAACTCACGTGCCCTTGAACAGCGTGAACACGAACGTGGGCGCCATGGTGGCGCTCCAGAACCTCACCGCCACCCAGATGGACCTGGCGACAACCCAGACGCGGATCAATACGGGGTTGAAGGTCGCCTCCGCCAAGGACAACGGCGCCATCTGGGCCATCGCCCAGAACCAACGGGCCACCTCCCAGTCGCTCAATGCAGTCAAGGACTCGCTGCAGCGCGCGTCGTCCACGGTCGACGTGGCGGTCTCGGCGGGCGAGTCGATCTCCGACCTCTTGCTGCAGATGAAGCAGAAGGCGCTGGCGGCGTCCGACACCACCCTCGACACCAATAGCCGGGTGGCGCTCAACGACGACTTCAAGTCGCTGCGCGACCAGATCGCCAAGGTGGTCAACAACGCCGACTTCAACGGCGTCAACATGATCAAGTCCGGCGGCTCCACGATCATGGCGCTGGCCAACGCGGACGGCAGCCAGGTGATCACCGTGGCGGCCCAGGACATGTCGCTGGGCTCCACGGCCCTGACCGACGCGGCGACCGGCAATGCGGTCAACGCCACCGCCTCGATCGGCACCCAGACCCTGGCCTCGGCGATGATCGCCACCGTCGACGTGGCCATCACCCAGATCTCCAGCGCGCTCTCCAAGCTGGGCACGGGCTCGAAGTCGCTGAACTCGCACCTGACCTTCGTCGGCAAGCTGCAGGACACCCTGGACGCCGGCGTCGGCAACCTGGTGGACGCCGACCTCGCCAAGGAAAGCGCACACCTGCAGGCCCTGCAGACCAAGCAGCAGCTGGGTGTGCAGGCGCTCTCGATCGCCAACCAGTCGACCTCGCCGCTGCTCTCGCTGTTCCGCGGCTAAGGTTCGCCGCCGAGCTGACGGGAGCCTGCTCCCGTCAGCGACGCGCCGGGCGATCGACTTCATTTGATTGTCCCGTAAGCGGATTTCCTAGGAAACCGATTTCCGAGGAAACCCAGCGGCTTCGCTTGTCGTTACGCGGCCATGGACCTGGGCCGCGGGATGGCGTCACGCTCGCCTCTACTCGATGTCGCAGGACGCGCCGGAGCCGCAGGCCCGTGGAGCGCGCCCGCTACGCGGGTGCGGCCGGTGACCTTCGAGGGCCATTTCGGCTCGCTGCACACGCCGACCCGGGAGCCGGGGCGAGGAGCCGCGGTGCTCGTCTGCCCCCCGGTCGGGCGCGACGCGCGCTGCGCCTACCGTCCGCTCTTCCTGTTCGCCGAGGCGCTGGCGGCGCAGGGCTTTCCGGTGCTCCGTTACGACCATCTGGGCGGCGGCGACTCCATGCCGCTGGACGCCGAGGCGGACCATTGGCCGCTGTGGGCCGCCGGCGTGGTCCAGGCCGCCGCCTTCCTGCGGACCCATTCCGGCGCGTCCCGGCTGGTCGTGGCGGGCCTGCGCATCGGGGCGAGCCTGGCCGCGCTCGCCGCGCCGGCGGTGCGGCCCGACGGCCTGCTGCTCATGGCGCCGACGGCGAGCGGCAAGGCCTGGGTGCGGGAGCTGCAGATGGCCGCCGCCATGGTCGGGCTGGCGCCCCCGGCGGACGGTTCGGTCGAGATCGATGGTCTCCGGCTCTCGCGCGCCACCCTGGACAGCGTTCAGAGCTTCGAGCTGAATCGGCTCGCGCGGATCGCGGCTCCGACCTTTCTCGCCACGCCGACGCCCGATCCGCGCCTGGCGCAGGCGCTGGGGCCGGCGGTGACCACGGCGCCGTTCGAGGGCTACGCCGAGCTCTTCAAGGAGGCGCACCTCAACGCCTTGCCCGAAGCGGTGTTCGCCGCCGCCAGCGCCTGGCTGCAGCGGCTGGCCGCCGAGACGCCGGTCGCCGCGCCCGCCGCCGCGCCGCCCCGGGCCCAGCTCGTCGGCCAGGGCTGGAGCGAGCGGCCGGTCGCCTTCGGCGCGGGCCTGCGCGGCGTGCTCTGCCTGCCGGCCCGGCGCGGCCCTGGCCCGGCGGTGATCTTCGGAAACACCGGAGGCGATCCGCGCGCCGGCATCGGCGGCTTCGCCACCCGAGCCTGCCGCGAGCTCGCCGGCCGCGGCGTTGCGGCGCTGCGCTTCGACTTCGCGGGGCTGGGCGAGAGCGAGAGCCCGGGCGAGGCCTGGCGCCCGCACGTCTATGAGACCTCGCGAACCCAGGACCTGCTGGACGCCGCCGACCTGCTGGCCAGCCATGGCTACGACGAAGCGGTCGTGGCGGGCGTCTGCGCCGGCGGCTACCACGCGCTGCGGGCGCTGATCGAGGCGCCGCGCTTCTGCCGGGCGATGGCGATCAACTCCTGGCTGGTCTGGCGTGCGCACGATCCCTTGGAGCTGACCCGGCCGATCGCGCCGCCGCGCCGGCGGATCAACGTCTTCGCCCTGGTGCGCCCGTCCGGCTGGCGGCGTCTGTTGACCGGGGAGGTGAGGGCAGGGGCGGCGTTCGCGACCTTGTTGCGGCGCGCTCGCCAGCGGCTCCGCGTCCGGCCGCCGGACGCGATCGGCCGCGCCGCGCGCGCCGAGATCGCCGCCGCGGCCGAGCGCGGGGCGCGCCTTCTGGTCCTGGTCGGGCGCGACG